>JBFIEP010000018.1:0-15598 GCA_041603335.1 Elusimicrobiota bacterium
CAATCCGTTCATTCAGCGCTGGGTTGATTGTACCCATGAATTGAGGGAACAGGCTCGCAATCACCGCCTTTTCGGCCGTTTGGATTCCTTGGAACAGGTTCGGATTTTTATGACCCACCACGTATGGTCTGTGTGGGACTTCATGTCGCTTGGAAAGGCTTTGCAGCAGCATTTGACATGCGTCGAGGTACCTTGGGTCCCCCGGGGAGAGGTCATTAGTCGTCGTCTGATTAACGAAATTATTCTAGAAGAAGAGTCCGATGAGGACGGCTCGGGCGGCTATAAAAGCCATTTTGAACTTTATCTGGATGCCATGGATGAGGCCGGGGCCGACCGCAGTGCGATCAATGCGTTTATCGCAGCGCTGCGCGATGGAACGCCTCTCGCCGAAGCGCTTTGCGCAGACGGCATTCCCGAATCCGCCCGTGCGTTTGTTTTAAACACATTTTCGGTAATTGACCGCGGCAGGACTCATGAGATCGCTTCCGCCTTCACGCTGGGCCGGGAAGAAATTATTCCCGAGATGTTTTACGAGGTCGTTTGGAAGATCAAGGAACGGTTTCCGGACAAGCTTGGAAAGTTGGTTTACTACTTGGAACGCCATATTAACGTTGACGCCGATCGGCATACACCGTTTGCAATGCGTATGAATGAGCATTTGTCGGGGCGGGACAAGGCGAAGTGGGAAGAGGCCATCGTCGCCGCGCGGGGGGCCGTTCAGGCAAGGATCGATTTTTGGAGCGGTATCGAACATGCGATCCGTGAGGCGAAAGTTTCGGAGCCGGCGGGATAAAACGAGGAGAATCAATGAATTGCGACATCGATATTAATCAACAGCGCGTCTCTTTTGAGATAGGCGATACCATTACGGAAGAGGCGGTTCTTTCAACCGCCCACGTTTTTTCCCGGCGGGCCGAGGTTTGGACCAGTGAAGAGGGTGTGGAGCTTGAGGTGAAAGGCGACTCTAAATTGGACGAGTCCGGCCTGAAAAAACTCGGCGCGGAGTTTTTGGAGGAATTGACCGCGCAGGAATTGCGCCGACGAATCTCCGTGGAAAACCGTTCTGTCCGGGAATATCTAATCACGCAAGCCTTGATTGCGGCGGCTAACGAGCAGGGGCAGCAGCCTGCCGATAGTCAATTGGGCAATTTGACCGGCGATCAAGAGGATGAGATTCAGCGGTTGATTTCCGAAGCGGAATCCGAACTGGAGTCCAAGGCGGGAGCTCCCTCTTCGGGCGGTCAGAATGCGACTCCGAATGGAAAAGGCGAAGGCGGTGAGGGGCAGGATGAGTCACTCGATCCCAAGGCGATATTGAAATCATGGGAGGAGAAGGAGAATGCCTGAGGCTTTACTGGGACCGCTGCTCAAGGATAAGCTGCCGGAAACGGTGGGGCCGACTTTTTTCAGGAAGCTCGGAGAGCGTTATTTGCTAACCAACGATTGGGGCAACCATTGTTGGCTCGAGGCGGAAGAGTTTGTGCAGTTTATGGGCGGAACCCTTAAGGAAGAGTCCGAACTTTGGCATAACCTGCGCACGCGCGGATTTTTGAGAAATTATATGTCCTTCGAAGAATTGGGAGGGCGTTGGCGTCAGCGGACGCACTTCCTCCAGGAGGGGCCGGGCCTGCATGTGCTCGCGTTGACGCGGCGCAGCCGGTGTGCGTCGCCCTATGCCGCCAAGCCTGCCGTTGGGTTTGAGGACCGCAAGTTCGATATGACCCTCGCGGCGGCGCGTCGTTTGGCTAAATTTGTTTTTGACGGCCCGCGTTCGGAAATTACGATGGAGCTTCGCGGCGGTGACCCGATGTTGAATTGGGATGTGGCGACCTTCCTCGTCCGTCACACCTCTTCGTTTGCCAAGTCGGTCCAACGGAATTTCCGTTCGGCGATTGTGAGTCCGCTCTTTGAGCTTGATGAGGAAAAGATCGCATTCTTGGCTGAACACGAGGTGGAGATATCCGCCCCGCTGGATGGTCCGAAGGATTTGCATGACTCTTTGCGCGGCGGGCTTGAGGGTGAAAGCGGTTGGGAAAAAACAGTCGCGGGATTGAAGGACTTAAAGAAGGCGGGCGTTCCCTGTGAGGCGTATTTCACGGTTACCCGCGGCGCGCTCGGGCGTGCCAAAGAAGTCGTGAAGGCTTATCGGGATGCCGGCCTGGATTCGATCCATGTGCGTGCGTTGTGGCCCGTGGGAGATGCGCGCAAGCGCTGGTCCGAGATCGGCGTTTCAGCGCAAGAGTATCTCGCCTTCTATAACGAAATTCTGGATGCGTGTTTGGCCCTGGAGGCTGAAGGAACCGTGTTCCAGGAAAGAGGTGCGGGTTTATTGCTGACGAAAATGTTTCGCGGGACCGACCCCGGCGCGGTGGAGCATCGCCTCGTGTACGGCGGGGGGCTTGGCGAAATGGCTTATGATTTCGACGGGGATGTTTATCCGTCGGAAGAGGCCCGTGTTTACTCGGAGCTGGAGGGGGATAAGTTGTTCCGTATCGGTTCGGTCGATCGGGGATTTAAGGAGCTGGTGGGACATCCCACGGTTCGCTCGCTGGCGATGGCCTCTGAACTGGGAAGCCAGCCGTTGTGTTCGCAGTGCGTCTACAAGCCGTTTTGCGGCGTCTCGCCGGTTTATAACGTTGCTGCGCAAGGATCGCTGCATGGGCGCAACCCGACCAATGACCGCTGTGCGATTTATATGGGAATGTTTGACGCCTTGTTCGAGCGGTCCCGTGACGAGAAGGTGAAGGGATTGTTTGAGGACTGGGCTAAATCGGGTGAACTCGAGTCGGGAGATCCGACGCCGCCGTTTCTGTCAGGGGGACTTCTATGAGGCGTTTCATCGTTTTATTTTTGGGAATGCTGGTGTTCGTATCGAGCGGGTATGCGCAGGATGACGAAGGGATTTTCCCTTCAGTTTACGAAGACTGCCTGCAGCCGGATATTCTTGAGGCGCTTGTGCAAAGCGGCCCCAAGAGCTGGGGCAACCCCGGAGATACGCAGAAAGCGAATCGCGCTTTGGAAGGTTACTTCCTCTGCTCGGCCTATACGGAACGGGGAGAGGACGGGTGTGGATTGCTGCAGAACATGCCCGACGATAAGTTTGCGAAAAAGAGAGGGCTTGAGTGCCGCTCGGAGTACAACGTTCTTAAGTTTCACGACGCCCTTCAATACAACAAGACTGAAGAAGCGCTCCGCCACTGCTCGCGTTGGTGCCGGCTTTACAAGAGTGAAGAAGATAAGAAAATGGTCTGTCCCAATGTGTGCCGCCTCGCCATCAAGGAGTTGAAGCGGGACCGGAGTCAGGCCTGTTTGAGAACCATGACCCAGGTCGGAAAGGATTTGGGGGCCGATTCGGAATATGTGGAGGAGTCGGCATTGTTGTGCCGCATGAAATTCACTCCGAGCTCGTCTGACTGCACGGGCGCGTTGGGTCCTGCGAATCAAAAAGATTGTAAGGGGATGCTGGGCCTTCTGAAAGCCTTCGCGCGGGCCGATGAGAAACGGTGCCCGAGAGACGCGAAATACGCCGCTGTATGCAAAGAGATGATTAATAAAAAGAAATCCATGATGGCTGCCGAATCGGGCGAATCTTATAATGAGACGGAGCCCTCTGCGGCATGCAAGGAAGGGGCGAAGCGTTTTCTGAAACCGGTTTGCGACGCGCGGAAAGCGTCCGGCGGAATGCGGGAGCAGCCGCACCGCAGTAAAAAGAGGGGTTATTGAGTTGAATTCCCCTTCCTCAACCTCGCTGAGTTCCCGCGGTCTGCTTGCGACCGGCGTGACGCCTCGGCATCTTGAGCTGGAAGGCGGACCGCTGGTCATCGCGCGGGCCGAGGGCGTATACGTTGAGGATGAAGGGGGGCGGCGGTTTCTGGATGCCTTTGCCGGGTATTGGACCGCGTCGATTGGGTATGGCCGAAAACGGGTTGCCGACGCAGTCGGAGCGCAGCTCGCAAAAATGAATTATACGCCGCTGGATTGGCGTGCCCATCGCCCCGCGCTGGAGCTCGCAGAAACGCTGCTGGCGAGAACGCCCGGCATGCGCCGCGTATTTCTCTGCAGCGGAGGGTCTGAAGCGGTTGATACAGCGCTTAAGCTTGCACGCGTGTGGGGGGCTCGTCAGAAACCCGGCCGCGAGACCATCCTTTTCCGCCGCGGGTCCTATCATGGTGCGACGCTAGGCGCGGCAAGCGTGACGGGTTTTCAATCCCTGCGCAGTCCGTTTGCGCCGCTGCTTGGCGGGACCCGGGAAATTGCGGGGTCTCTTTCCCCCGATGAGGCGTTAGGCGCTTTGGCCATGATCGCCGAGCCGATTTGTGCCGCGACGGATGTCCGGATGCCGGAAGAGACGTATTGGCCGGGTGTTTCAGCGACGCTTGATTCTGTCGGTGCGCTGCTGATCGCCGATGAAGTGTTGACCGGAGTCGGGCGGACCGGTCGGTGGCTTGCTTCAGAACACTACGGATTGACCCCCGACTTTGTTGTTCTCGCAAAAGGTCTCTCCGGTGGATATGCGCCGATGGGTGCGGTTTTGATTTCCGACCGCGTTGCCGAGGTGTTTGAGGAAGAACCGATTGAGCATGGCTATACCTTCGGAGGGCATCCGGCAGGCTGCACCGCTTCTCTAGAGACCCTTAAAATTATCGATGAAGAAAACCTTATCGCTCAAGCCGAGATACAGGGAGCGAAGATCCGCGCGGGTCTCGAGACGATCGCATCCCGTGTTGAAGGATTTGGACCGGTGAGCGGCGTTGGGCTTCTTTATTCGCTGGGGCATGCCGTTTCCGGTGAGGATCGCCAGGCTTTGCGCGGTGCGCTGCTAAGCGCCGGAATTATCGCCTATGTTGAAGAGGGGGCGATCGGGATCGCGCCGGCATTGTCGATTACAGATTCAGAAGTGGAAGAACTTTTATCCCGGCTTGAAGCCGGACTGACTGCCTTTGGGGCGGGTTCGCATGGGTAAGAAGCTTAAAGCCGTTTTGGTCGGTCTCCGTTATGATGAGTTTTATGCTCATACTTTAGCGGTCGGTTATCTGAAGGTTTTTGCGGATGCCGATAAGCACCTTAAGGGGAAGCTTGAAACCTCGCTCGTTGAGCGCACGGTGCACGAACCGATTCATGCGCAGTTAGCGGCGATTTTAGAAGACGATCCGGACATCATCGGTTTCTCCTGCTATCTCTGGAACATGGTCCGGGTGAAGGATCTTATCCTGGAGATAAGAAAAGCGCGGCCGGATCTGAAAATCGTTTTAGGCGGTCCGGAGGTGAGTGTTCGCGCTGAAGATGTTTTGCGCGAAATTCCGGGGGCGGATGTCGTCGTCCGAGGCGAAGGCGAGTTGACCTATGCCGAAATTCTCATGCGTTGGGTCGAAGGCGAATCGCTTGAGGGTTGCTTGGGCGCGAGTTTCCGGCGCAACGGCGAGCCCGTTTCCATGGAAGAGCGCCCGCTGATAAAGGATCTTTCGATTATCCCTTCCCCCTTTCTGCAGGGCGTGTTTAAGATAACGCCCGGAGAACGTTTAGCGCTTGAAACATCCCGCGGCTGCCCTCTGCAGTGCCGTTTCTGCGATTGGCAGAATTTTCAGACGACCCGCTGGTTCCCCGCAGAACGCGTAATTGAGGAAGTCGCAGCGGTCCGGCGCCAAGCTTCCGGCGTTTATTATTTTGTGACCGACGCCGATATCAACACCAATAAGGATCGTGCGCTTGAAGTCTTGTCCGCGTGGGATCGTGTGACCGGTGCAGAAAGCGTGCATTGGCACCTTCAAACCTATTTGGCCAATATCGATGAAGACCTCGCGAAGGTGCTCAACTCCTATAAATTCTCCTTGGGAGCGGGAATTGAAACAATTCAGCCCGCCGCGTTAAAGCGGATGGTCCGGGGTTTCAGCCGCCGCGGCGTCGAGCGTTCTATCGGCTACCTCAATCAGCACGCGCCCCAAATCGGAATTCACTTGCAGCTCATCCACGCGCTTCCCGCCGATGACCTCTGGCATTATTCGCGGTCGCTGGAATGGGCGCTGTCGATGAAATCCGACTCGATGTTCCTGCCGCGCGCGCTCGCGCTGCCCGGTGCCGAGTTCGGGAAGTATCCGGAGCAATACGGAATAATCGATGTGATGCCCGAGGCGCCCTACCGCGTTTTGGAAACCGAAACCTTCTCGCGTGAGGAGATCGAGAAAGTGGATCTTCTCGCGTTTCGCGTGCTCAATACCCATAAGGTCGGGCCGCTGCGCCGTGCGCTTGAACTCATCGGCCCCGTGGAACGGCCCGAGAAGCCGGCTGAGGCGGAGAATACGCCGTGGGTCGACATGTACGAGCATCTTTATAATTACATGGAAGAGGAGTCGGATTTCTATAAGCGCGCAACGGCGTGGTATGAGAGCCTCGATGCTCTTGGAAAGATTATGGACCAAGAGCCGTTAACGTGGGAGCAGCTCCCCCTGGAGGAACGCATTGAATTCAACGAACTGCTTGCGCGGTTTTCCAGGGAGCAGCTCGAGAAGACGGGGCGGATGGAGGAATGGCCGGCTGTTGGTTTTTTCCTGAAGACAATCGAGGCGCGGGAGATGTGGGAAGAAGTGCTGCGGGGGAAATCCTTCCAGCTGCATATTCGAAAGATGTTTGGCGATACGACGTTTGACAGCCGCCGGCTGCGCTGGTTCGGTTGGGAAACTTTATATATGGAGCGGAATTACTGCCGCAAGGGGCGGCAAATCCACTTCCTCTCGACGCTCATGTACGATAATTTCGAGGTCTGCGAGACGCAGCGTTCGCTGCATGTCCATGTTGAAGAGACCGAGAATGAAGAACGCTGGGAGCGCCTGTTCCCGGATGAAAAACGGCCTTACGATTTAACGGTTTTGTCCAACGTCTATTGGGCGATTGCGCCCAAAATCCGCCCGCAGTTTTTCCGGTGGCTGAGAGAGCGCAACCCGGAACCGAATGGACGATTGATTTTGTGGTTCGATGACGTCGGAATGTCCGAGAAGGAATTTATCACCCGCAAGGGGGCCGAGGGACAGACGGGGAAGGCGGATTGGCGCGAATGTTTGCCCCAACTGGCCAGCGAGCTTAAGGAGGCCGGCTGGAAGCTCGACTCCGATCCGGTGATGCAGTCTGCAACGGGGCCGCTCAACGGGAAGATTCAGTGGGTGATGCTCCAGGCGGTCCCTGCGGCCGTGAGTGCGGGACCCGGGGGCGGCTTGGCGGCAAAAGCGGTGCGCAGGAGGGCAGAAGACTGATGTCTCTTCACCTTCGAATTCTCGGGGATTGTAATTTGGGATGCGAGTTCTGCTCGTTTCCGATGCGCGATCACCCGTGGGATCTTAAGCGATCGATGCGCGAGGTCGAGGAGAGCGGATCTAAATACGTTCAGGTTTCAGGCGGCGAGCCGTTGTTGGCGCCCCCCTTGGAGCTAATCGCCTTGTTGAGTTGGATGAAGAAGAAAGGCAAAACCATCGAGCTTCAGGCGAATGGATCGAATATCCCCGGGTACGACGAGGAATTGTTGAGCCGGATCGCCTCTTTAGTGGATGTTTTTAATTTAAATTTCTCGGCCCATACCCCTGAGCTTGATTTTGAAGTGACGCGAACGCCCGACGCCTTTAGTCTGCGCGAGAAAGCCGTTGACCGGCTTCTCGCGCTCGGAGCCCAGGTTCGCCTGACCTATGTGATCTATTCCCGAAATTTCCCGCATCTCGACGCATTCCCCGATTACGTTGCTGAGCGCATGCCGGGCATTTCGTGGATCCAGTTTAGTTTTGTTAAGGGTATGGGACGTGCGAAGGGATCCGACTCCTTGGTGCCGCTCCACAGTGATGTCGCCCCGCATTTAAACCGCGCGCTGGAGCGCTGCGGAGAGCTGGGCATACGCTCCGAAGTCGATCATATTCCCGTTGGGTATGTCGGAAAATTTGTGAACCAGCACGTCGATACGCACAAGGTCTTTCATGGAATCTCCGGATACCACGAGCAGGATAAGGAACAGGCCGAGTGCTGCGTCGGCTGCGAGTTCGAGAAAGCGTGTCCGGGCGTGCGTAAGGACTACAGTGAAGTTCAGGAAGGAGATCTATGCCAGGCGGGGACGGTTCGTCTCCCGGCGGCAGCGGGGCAATCGCGTGGCTAATCTGCCGACTCCCCAAGTGCTCGATGAGACCCGGTGCATGGATCTCTCGGTTTCCTATGCCTGCAACGCGAAGTGTTTGTTTTGTTCGCAGGATTTTCAGTGGCGCAAGGATGATCCTAAGGGTATGGGGTATGAAAAGGCCTGCAAGCATGTCTTTGCCGGCTATAAATCCGGCTACCG
Organism: Elusimicrobiota bacterium; assembly: GCA_041603335.1. GTDB lineage: Bacteria > Elusimicrobiota > Elusimicrobia > UBA1565 > UBA1565 > UBA1565. Next base: position 8,309 of record JBFIEP010000018.1, read on the forward strand.
TAATCTCGCTATCTCCGGGGGAGACCCCACCGTTCTGCCTTACCTCGATAAGCTTATTCGTGTCGCCCGTAAGACGGGATTTGAATCGATTCGTCTCCAGACCAACGGAGTGCGTCTTGCCGATGAGTCCTATGTGAAAAAATTAATGAGCGCGGGGCTTACTACGGTTAAGTTTTCGATTCACGGAAAGGATGCTGAAACGCACGATAAGCTCGTTGCGATCCCCGGTGCGTTCGATAAATGTCTCGAGGCGATTCCGCTGCTGCGCAAGCACCATTGCCGCCTTGGAATCAATATCGTTCTAACCACCGAAAACTACAAAACGCTGCCGGAGTTCATCAGTTTCTTCATCCACAAGGTCGGTATTACCAATTACACCATCATCTACCCGTTATTTTCCGGAAATATGGTTAAGGAAGCGGACAATATCGGCCTCTCGATCGATAAAGTTGTCCCGGCAGTGAGGAAATCACTTAAAATATTCGAAGACTTGGGACTTGAGATGCCGACTCTGCTTCATTTCCTGCCGTGCTTGATGCCGGGATATGAAGAGCGAATGATCGGTTGGCATCGCTATAACGCCCAGATCGTCGAGCCGGATGAAAGTGCTCGCGACTTGGACACGACAGTCAAGAAGCATAAGCTTTTGCTGGATAGTTGTGCACCGTGTGCGTACCGCCGGCGCTGCCCGGGAATCGACGCGAAGTATCATGAGCGTTTTGGCGGGGACATTTTTAAGCCGGTGTTGAAGAAGGCGGCGTCAAAGATCAAACCGCCTTCCTTGGACCCGAAGCGGCGTGTATTGACCGAAAACGAGCAGTGCGTCGTCGCGCTGCTCAAAGGCGGAGCGCTGACAACCGGAGAGCTGTTGGAACGGGCGCGAAAGTTTCCGCTTTGCCAGGACTGTCGGGGAGGTCCCGCGATCGTGATGGCGGCGGAATGGCTGATGAAGATGGGCCGGGTTGGTCGTCGTCGGATAGCCGGGCGGTATGTTTGGAATTTGAGTACGGATATCAAAACAGCACGTGATGGTTCCCCCCTAAAAAGGGGAAGGAAGGAAGTCGTAACGAGAGGCTAATATGGCTAAGAAGAAGGCTAAGAAAAAAGCGAAGAAGAAGGCGACCGGAAAGAAGAAGTTAGTAGTGCAGGCGGCCAAGGACGCATCGGTATTTCTTTCCAGTGAGGAAGGAAAAATCGTTGAAAAAGATGTCGTCAAAACCGCAATAGCACTCGGCTTAATCGGTTCGGCGCTCTTGAATCCTCCGCCGGTTCCCGCGTCGCATAGCAACTACCTGCACAATAGTTCGGGACAGGGTAGTCACGTGAGTCACGGGTCGCACGGGTCGCACGGGTCGCACGGTTCGCATGGTTCGCACGGGTCGCACGGGTCGCACGGTTCGCACGGAAGCGGAACCTAAGACGGAGTGACGCGGACCGCCCACGGAGGCGGTCGCGAAACGTTCTTCGGACTGGGGAGGAATCAATTTCCCCAGTTGACGCGTGCTGTCGAGGGACGCAAGCGGCTCGTTTACCTGGATAACGCCTGTACGGCGCTGAAGTTGCGCGCGCCCGCGGACAAAATGCGAGACTTCGCCCTCGAGTGGGGCGGATGCGCTGGGGGACGTTCCATGCATTCCCTAGCGCGTAAGTCCGAAGAGGCGGTGGCCGAGACGCGATCGGCGGCCGCCTCTTTTGTCGGCGCGGTCTCGCCAAAAGAAATTATCTTCACGTCCGGAACAACCGAGTCGATTAATATCGTTGCGCGGGGCCTTCCCTTCGGTAACGGACGCTGTGAAATAATCCTGACCGACCTCGAACATAACAGTGCCTACTTGCCTTTTTACGAGCGCGCCGAACGCGACGGGCTTAAGATAAGGATCGCGAAAACGAAGGACGGGGTGCTGAATCTTAAGTCGCTCGCGCGTCTTGTGTCAAAGAAAACAGCCCTCGTGGTGCTCCCGCACTCGTCAAATGTGTACGGAGGCGTCCTTCCTTTAAACGAGGTGTGCGACCTGGCGCATGAGGCGGGGGCGTTGGTTCTCGTTGATGATGCCCAATTCGTACAGTCGCATCGTGAGGATGTTCAGGAATCGGGAGTTGATTTTTCCGCTTTCTCTGCGCATAAGCTTGGGGGACCGTTTGGAGTGGGGGTCTTGTATGGGAAGGAGCACCTGCTCAACACGATCGCTCCCCATAAGCCGGGGGGCGGAACGGTGGCGGGTCTGAAGCGTTCCAGGGGCGCGTGGCGGCCGAATTATTTGGATTCTCCCCAACGCTTTGAAGGCGGCATACAAAACTATACCGGTATCGTCGGTCTTGGTGAGACTCTCCGCCTCCACGAGCGTGTCGACCGGGACGCCCTTCGGTCGCATGTCTCCACGCTCGTGCGAAAGACCGTGCGTGAGTTGTCCAAGCTGCGTTGGGTTCGTGTTCTTGGAGGCGAGGACCATCTTGCCGATGGGTCGCTGGTGTCGTTTCACGTCGAGGATGATCGTTTTTCGGCCTCTGATTTATCAATTTTTCTCGATCAAGATCTTTCCAAGCATGTTGTCGCGGTTCGTGTCGGCGAGCATTGTGCAAACCTGATCCATGGTCGATTGGGCATCGCCGAAACGGTACGCCTTTCCTTCTTCGCTTACAACACGATGCGGGACGTCGACTGTTTCCTCGACGCCCTCTGTGAGTACTACGGGGCCTGCGTCGGAAGAAAGGTGCGCCGCCGTGCCTGATGTTCCTCTGTGGACAGACTGCAATCAGGCCTGCGCGTTTTGCTCAAATCCCACGGGTGATTTCCGCAACCAGCCTGAAGAGCATTCGTTTGACGCCCTCAAGCAAAAGCTTGCCCGTCATAAGGCGAGTGACGGCCGCGTGTTCCCCAAATTCGACGAGGTGCGCGATTACTTTACGCTGACGGGGGGCGAGCCGACCCTGCATCCCCAGTTTTTTGACGTGCTGGAATACATCAAGAAGGAATTCCCCGAACGTGAACTGCGCATGCTTTCCAATGCGCGAACGTTGGCCGTTGAGTCTTTTGCCGAACGCGTGCTCGCTGCCGTCGGGTCTCCGTTTGAAGTCGGCATTCTTCTTTGCGGGCCTGATGCCGAGACGCACGAAAAAATAGCGGGCGTTCAAAAGGGCGGTTTCAACCAAACGGTTCAAGGCATTAAAAACATGATTAACCACCGCCGCGACGGGCAAAGGGTGGAGCTCCGGATTGTTTTAACCAAAATCCAGATGCCGACGCTGCGCTCAACACTGAAATTTATCCAGAGTGAATTTCCGGAAGCGGACCGTGTGACATTGATTTTTTTCGAGATGGAAGGACGTTCTACATGGCGCCTTGATGACCTGAAGCATGAAATGACCGAGTGCGGGCGTCAGTTAAACGCGCTGTACACGCTTCTGTGCGAGTTCAAGGAGCTGCGTCTGTATCATTTTCCGCTTTGCGCGCTTGATGCCCGTCTTTGGCCGTTTGTATGGAATACATTGGATCCGCGAAAGGTTGTTTTTAAACTGGAGTGCCGCGACTGTCCGATGCGCCCGCAGTGCGTCGGAGTGCATAAAACGTATGTCCGGCAAATGGGAGGAGGGGACCTTGGGCGTGTTGAAAAACCGAAGGGCCTCGAACTTTCAGAATTGCCGTTTCACCCGATTGCAGGAGTCGGTCGTTAATGGTTTTCGGAATTGACCTTCGGGTTTGGCTTGCCATCCCCGCGATGGTCGCTGCGGTGGATCTTGTTTATCTTGATTATAACTACAAGAAAATACCCAACAACCATCTTCTTGTTTATCTCTTAATCGCAATCATTGGATTCTTGATACCGTTGGGCCTGACTCTCTCCGGGCGGACGCACCCGTGGCCGCCGCTCGGCCCCTTTTATTTAAAAACTTTGGCGCACGTCGGAGTTGCTTCCGTTGCCTCGATTGGATTGTGGCGATTGGGGGTTTGGCCTGCGGGAGATTCGAAATTATTTATTTTGCTTTCGGTCTGGATCCCGCTATTTGATCCATTTAGTCCGCTGCTTCCGTGGCGTCTTGCTCTCGCTTCCCTTATAAATGTTTTTCTGCCGGCCGCGGCATTTATCCTGCTGAAGACCGCTTGGTGGGTTTGGAAGTTCAAATTATGGGGGCGTGCGGACTTTTTGACGCAAATGGGAGTCGCGAAGTGGCCGGATTATTTCCGCGAAAGCCAGGCAAAGCTCGTTAAAACGATTCGCGAGGGTCTTGTGAAGGGCCGCAAAGAGCATGAGGAAAATCCCGGTGTTTTGCGCGCGACGGTATTAAGCGGCCTTCAGATGACGATTGCCGGAGCTGCGGCCTCAACGTGGATTTTGGCGCGCGTTGATCTTAGCTGGATGCCGGGGCCGTTATTCGGCTTTGCGATTTATCTTGGATTCGACGGGGTGCGCCGCGCCGTTGGCGATAAGTTAACCTGGGTATTGTTGGCACTGGCGCTTGTCGCCGGTAGGAATATTTCGGTGCCCGGGGACGGCACCCTGTTTTTGCAATCGTGGATGCAGTGGGCGTTTTTTATGACGATGTTCGGGGTTGGAATGTATTCGGTCAGGCTGTTTCTTGTCGTTTCCGAGCGCTTTCTTGTATTGTTTTGGATCGGCATGATGTTTCTGATGATGATCGGGCCGCGCATGGTGCTTGGCTATCTTGGCTACTATGCCCCGTCGGGAGCGTTGAATTGGGCGATATGGGGAGCGGCGTGCGGATTGCTCTATTTATTGGTGGCATCTTTCCTGGAGGAAGATGTTATTCACTTGAAGCTGGATCAGCTGGGCCCGTACCTTGTTTTGGCAGGATCGACGCTGGACCAGATTAGTGAGGACGAGGAGTTTAGTGAGGAATATTTTTCGCGCATTTATCCCGATGGAATGCTTCCTTACCAGCTCAAGGCACTTCGCATGTGGTGCAGGGAGCATAAAGTAAAAACCGTGGCGATTAAGAAAACAATGCCGTTTGCGGTTTGGATTTTTACCGGCGCGATCCTCACGGTTTGGTTCCGTTGGGATGTGATTACGGTCATGGTGAAAGGAGTCGGTAATGGGTAAGGGCGCACTGACAATTTGCGGATTTGGAATGGCGCTGAAGGAGATCACAGTCGAGACCATCGACGCGATCCGGAATTCCGAAGTTATTTTTTCCGATGCAATATCAAATACGGAAGCAAAGGCGATTTCCGAGTGGTGTCCGGACGTCCGTGATCTCAACGCGTTGGCGGGAGAGGGTCCCCATCACATCGTCGCCGCTAAAAAAGTCGAAATCGCACTTCAAGCGGTTGCCGAGGGCAAGCGTGTTACGGTCCTCAATTACGGACATTCGACTTTTTTGTCGACACTGGCCCAAGGGCTTATCGAACGATGCCGGAAGCAGGATTACCCCTATCGGGTGCTAAATGCAGTGTCTTCCTTGAGTGCCGTTCTCACGCAGCTTGAACTGACCGCCCTTTGGACGGGGCTTCATGTCTATGACGCCGATGATTACGCGGGACTTATTTCGGTTGTCCCGCTGCAATCGACGATTCCTACGATCATCGTCAAGGTCGGTTATTTGCTCAAGCCCGAGCAGAAGGACCGGCTGGAACCCTTTATTAATCGTTTGCTCGAGTTTTACCCGGCCGGGTATAAGGTCGAGCTTGTGGAGGCTCCGTGGATCGGATGCCCCGAGGGGAATCGAGTGGAAACTCCGATTGAAGATATCGGAACCGCAATCGAGAACCCTCACGAATTTCTGACGCTTTATATTCCTCCAACCAGCATGCCTTCCCGTCCGGGCGTTACCTTCGTCGATCCGAAGACCGGGCTGCCGGCGGACATCGCGCCGGGTTCGGCCCTGTTTGATGAGGGTGATCTTAAAGGTGCGGAAGCGTATTTTACGTCGCTGCTGGAGAAAGAGCCCGAACGATTCGATGCCCTTCAATGGCGGGGACATGTCCGGATGTCGATGACCCATTATAAAGAAGCGATTGAAGACATAAGCCGCGCGGTTGAGCGGATGGAAGAGCCGGGCTGGGGCCATCAACTTCGCGCCGAAGCGCGGTTTCATGCCGGAGATTTGGACGGCTGCCTGGAAGATGTCGCACAGGCATCCTTGTGGAGCGACCGTGGTGTTCAGGTCGATGTGCTTCACGCGTCTGTCCTCATGATGAAGGGGGATCTTCCGGGAGCCGTCAAGGCAATGGACGAAGGGATCAGAATGGGGGGCATTGACTGGGCGTGCCGTTGGTTTTGGACCTTCAATGAAGATCTTGAGAATTATCAAGACCTCGAGAAATTAATCGAGTATGCCGAAGGCCGGTATGCAATAGGGGAGCACCGCGGATTTTTAGCGATCATTCTTGGAAACTGGGCTTTGGAAAAAAAGAATGTCCAGAAAGCAATTGATTACTTTAAGGTTGCTATCGAGTTGTACCCCGACGCGGAAGTCCCGCGCCGGAAACTCGAGGAAGCCCAGGCGGCGGCGTGATTTTACTGCAGCTCCCCTCGGAGCCTGCGGCCTCCGAGCGCGAGCGTTTCGAAAAAAAAGGCGTTTCTGATTTCTTGGTTGCGGGAAAAATCGAGGGTCGGATGGTCAGCCCGCCCCTATTTAATCTGTCCCGATTTGATGAAGCGCTTGAAGCAGCACTCTCATCGGGGGACGGTGTTGAAACGCTTCTTCGACTCCGTCCTTTTTTGATTGATGAATATATTGATCGAATTGTTAATGAGCGAATGCGCGCGGCCCAGACCGATTCAATCAGAGCGTCTAACCGCGTGCTGCTGGGGCGCGTTGGGGTCTCGCTTGCACGTCTTATGCTGCGGCGTCTTCAAACGGCTCTTAATAGTTCGCGTTTTGCATTATTGAAGGAGAATGGCGCGAAGCCGCCTCGATTGTTAATCGATCTTGCCGAAACCGCCCCCAGCGGCATCGAGGTGGCGCGGCGTTACGCCGCGGAATGTGCCCATCCCGACGCCGCCTTTCTTCTGTCTCCCCGCCAGCTGCCGATGTTTGAGGGCTGGGAGCCGACCGGGCCCGGTCTTGGAGATGGGTTCGCGGATGCCAAATTTATGGTGGATAAGCTTGCCAATTATCAAATTGACCTAAATCGGGTGGCAGAGGATTTGGAGAGGATTGCGTAGGACGGAATTGGTTTCGGCCTTCGGGGCCGATGCTTGAACATTCGCCGTATTTATAAATCGTTTTCAGGTGCGAATATCCAAGCTCAGAAAAGACCCTCTGGGGCCGTCCCAGCTGCCGATTTTTTTGAATTAAAATTTTTGGTTGGGAGCGGTCGGCCCCCCC
>JBFIEP010000019.1:0-15525 GCA_041603335.1 Elusimicrobiota bacterium
GCCGAGGTCTTTGTCGTAGCGGTAGGAAAGGTTGCGCTCATCATTGGGAACCGCAATTTGGAGGCGTCCCTTAAGAATAAGCCGCGCCGCGAGTTCTCCGCCGAGACGGAGAAGGAGGGCGCTAACGGCAGCGGACGCCGCGGCGAGACGTTGTTTCCGCGTCACTCCTCGGTATTTTCGCTTCCCGCAAACTCGGCGGCTGCGGATTCTCCGGATGTTTCAGTTCTTGGATTGCGCCGGCCTTGTCCCCGTCCCCGTCCACGGTCTTTCCCGCCGCGACGACGTCCTTTTTTCTTAGCCGCACTCGGGGATTTATTTTCCTCGATTGGGGCGGTTTCGGGGTCTCCTTTGAAGAAGGCCTTGAATTGATCGTTCAGTTTTAAATTTTCTGTTCCGATACTAAGGAAGTACCGCTTTACCTGTTCGCGTCCTTCCAAAAGAATCGTCCCTTCTCCTGGGGTGATTTCGAATTTCTGGGAATTCAGGAGTTTCTTTATCGACACGGCCAGGCGTTCGGATAAGCCCATGATTTCCAAAGCGGGATCGCGTCTGAAGGCCGTCGAGGCATCAATGACGCCGCGTAGGAAGGCGAGTTTCCAGTTGGGATTGGACCAGGCCCAGCGGGGCGCTCCGGGGGGCGGTTGATTTTCTTTGAGTTCTAGACGGTCGATGAATTCCTTAAGATCATTTGCGGGAAGGGTAGCTTGTTTGAGATCTTCGAGTTTGGCTTTTACTCCGAAGAGTTCCTCGGAGTATTTCGCCCAGACCCGTGTGAAATTCTGACCCACTTCGTCTTTTATTTTGAAAACGAGGGAGTCGCCTTCGCGGGTTGCCGCAGCCAAGGTGGCACCCGCCCAGTAGGCGGCCTTATCGCTAAGTTTGGGCATCCCAGGCGTTGAGGCTTTGGTGTTGGGCCGATGCTCCTGTTTTGCCTCTTGAGTGTCCGCCTTTTTTTTCCGGGTCTTTGGACGTCGTTCCTGTTTCTTTGCCGGCGCGCGGGAAGAGTTCTCGTCTTTGGGACGCCTTTCCGGTTGCGGCGGGGTTTCTTTCCGTGCCTTTGAGGCCTCAGGAGGAGAGGATTTTTTGGGTGCGGATTTGGCGAGTCGGATTTCAACGACGGGCTGGTACTCGCGCCGAAGTTCCGAGACCTTGGGTAGGTCTATGTTGAAATCGCCGGAGAGCCTTTGGAGCGTGTTGTACGGGACATTGGTCTTTCCGCTCATCCACTCCGCGACAACGGCTTTTGTGGTTTCGCCGGCGGTTGCGATCTTCTCGACACGGCCGCCGCATTTCTTTTTAAGGAGAGAGAAGAAGGCATTTCGATCTTCGGCGCTCATAACGGCGCAAGTGACCGGCAGCAATTCTTCTCGGGTGCGTAAAATTCCCATCGTAGACCTCTCAGTGGTGCGCGCACATGAGGGCGCGACCCTATTTCGTTCGGTCTCGGGGGGACGTTTGTTCAGCTGCCGTGGGCGTGTTCGTGCCCATGATCATGCTGACAACGGATTCGGTTCGCGTGAGTGGATTCACCGCCGGAGGCGGCTTTGTCCTCATATCCAAGATAGTCGACCAATCCTTTCAGATCTTTTTTTTGTGCGTAGCGGCGCACGTCCATCATGTGCCCCGCGACGCCCTTATAAAAGGGGTCGGTGCCGACTTTATTGTTGAGAACCCAGTTCACTGTAGCGAGATAGTAGCCTCGAGGATCCCATGCCTGAAGGAACATGTTTTGGATCTTAAACGAGAACATCTCGCCCTTCTTCACTTCTTTGCTGTTAAGCTCGCCCTGATCAAGAAAGTACCGGTGTGCCGCTTCATGCATCGCGGTCGCGAGGCTTCCCACCGGAGCCGAAAGCATATGGACAGCACCTTTCATGTGCTGGTTAAACGTTATGCCGATCGACTTTCTATCTTTTTCCTGGTACTCGAAAACCCCGAGCTGATTCTTGGAGAGTTTCCCGGCCCCGTCATAAGACACGGTGCCGGCTGTCATCATTTCCTCGTACTTCGCGAGGATTTCCCAAAGAATGCTCGGATCGTCTCTCGATACTTGTTGACCCGGCTGCGGGGGTGCTATTTTCGCTTTCCGCAGGATGCGCCGGATCTGATCGGGTTGATTTGTTAAGGAAGTGTCGAAGCTTGCGTCTGAGTCGAACCATTCCGTCTTTGTCCTATAGGAGGCCACAACCATTCTGTCTCCGGATACAGCGCCGGAAAACAGATTGAGGGCATCCCGATGGACTTGTCCATCCGAAACGTCGGAATCCGCTACCGAGTCTTTAAGCTCAAGTGCCGCGGTCTCCATTTCCGCCGCAGGGGCGTATTCGAAGGGGATTGATGATGCGTCCTCGGCGTATAGCACCGGTGACGCGGTCAAAACGGCCGCGATTAAGCTGGAAAAAACTATGGGAAAGCGATTTTCCGTCACGATACTAGTTTATAGCAAATCCTCGTCGGGGTGCTGAACCTATGGGGAAGTCTTGTTTTGGGCCCTAGGGCCTATGATGTGGTGTAGGAAGAATATCTATTTTAAAACAACTTTTTTGGGAAGCGTGAAGTCCAGTTCTCTATAAAGGTCCTGAAGAGCATAAGGTTCCAGTGATTTTCGACCCCGTACCGTGGCAATGCCTTGAACGAGGGCCTGACAGGAGTTCACGTTGGTTACAATCGGGATGCCCAATTCCAGGGTCGTCCGTCTAATGGCGAAACCGTCTGTTTTTGCCCGCTTGCCCGAGGGTGTATTGATAACCAGGCTGAGTGATCTCTGCTTAATGAGGTCGAGAACGTCGGGTTTTCCTTCGTTAAGCTTGTAGACGCGGTCCGCCTCAATCGCATGACGCCCGAGGAATGCTTTAGTGCTGCGGGTGGCGACCAGGGAAAAACCCAGTTGGCGAAGTTGTGCCGCAATGGGCAGGATCGCGGATTTGTCTTCGTCCCGGATGCTGATAAAAACAGTCCCTGATGTAGGGATGGAAACGCCTGAAGCGGAATGCGCCTTCACAAAAGAGCTGGGGAAGTCTTTCGCAATTCCCATAACTTCTCCCGTCGATTTCATTTCCGGACCGAGCATGGGGTCAATTCCGGGGAATTTCAGGAATGGCAGAACAACTTCTTTTGTCGCCGTGAAAGGTATTTCCGGATAGCCGCGTTCGAGAAGCTTTTTGGGCAATAATTGGGTCAGCGATACTCCGGCGATGGCTTTCGCCGCGAGTTTCGCGAGGGGAATTCCGGTTGCCTTGCTGATAAACGGGACGGTTCGCGACGCGCGGGGGTTGGCCTCAAGGAGGTAGACAACATTGTCCTTGATTGCAAACTGCATATTCATCATCCCGACGACGCCGAGTGACTTTGCAAGTTTCCCGGTATAGAGGATAATGCGCTCGCGTTGGCTGGGTGTGAGTGAGCGGGCGGGAAGGGTGCAGGCGGAATCTCCCGAATGGATGCCCGCTTCTTCGATATGTTCCATGATGCCGCCGATGAAAACGTTTTTGCCGTCGGAAAGAGCATCGACATCGAGTTCGGTTGCATCCGAAAGGAAGCGGTCGATGAGTAGTTCCGGATGGTGCGTAGCGGCTGCGAGGGCGCGTCCTCCATATTCCTTAAGACTGGCGTCGTCGTAAACAACTTCCATCGCCCGGCCGCCCAGTACGTAGCTGGGGCGAACCATGACCGGGTATCCGATGCGTCTTGCAATTTTTTTTGCCTCGGGCAGCGTTTTTGCAATTCCATAGTCCGGAGCGGGGATCCCGAGTTTTTTTAGCAGCGCACCGCATCGGCGCCGGTCCTCGGCGATATCGGTCGATTTCGGAGACGTTCCCAAAATTTTTATGCCCGCCTTCGCGAGTTTCTTTGTCAGGTTTAACGGTGTTTGGCCGCCGAACTGAATGATGACTCCCTCGGGCTGCTCGAGGTCGAGTACGCCCATGACGTCTTCGAATGTGAGGGGTTCGAAATAAAGTCGGTCGGCGGTGTCGTAATCGGTCGAAACGGTTTCAGGGTTGCAGTTGATCATCACGGTTTCGAAGCCGAGTTCGCGCATGGCGAGCACGGCGTGAACGCAGGCGTAGTCGAATTCAATGCCTTGCCCGATACGGTTAGGACCTGATCCGAGGATTACGATCTTTCTCTTCTTCTTTGAATTCGACGGAGTCGATTCGTTTTCATCATCGTAGGTTGAGTAGAAGTAGGGGGTCGTCGCTTCGAATTCACCCGCGCAGGTATCAACGCGCTTGTAGGACGGGAGCACCCCTAGTTTTTTGCGGAGAAGACGAATCGAATTCTCGGTCTTTCCAATCGCGCGCCCAATTTGCGTGTCGGAAAAACCCATGCGTTTCGCGGCACGGAGACGTTCGGCAGTCAATTTCCCTTCGGAAAGGTCCGCCTCGGACTCCATGATGTCCTTGAGTTGGTTTAAGAACCAGGCATCGATGCCCGTGATGTCGGCAATCTCGCGCGGGGCAAGGCCTCGCCGCAGGGCTTCGCGGACGTAGAAGAGTCTGTCGGAATAGGGTAGGGCGAGATTGCGGAGCAGTTTTTCCGGCGTTAAGGTCTCAACGCGTTTTTTCGCCCCGGCGCCAAGATCTTCAAAACCGGCACGGCCGGTTTCGAGTCCGCGCAGCGCCTTTTGAAAAGATTCCTTGAAGGTTCTTCCCATTGCCATGACCTCTCCAACCGATTTCATGGCGGTGTCGAGGGGGAATTCCCGACCGAATTTCTCAAACGCGAAACGGGGGATTTTTGTCACGACGTAATCGATAGAGGGTTCAAATGCTGCGGGGGTCTTTTTGGTGATGTCGTTTGAGATTTCATCGAGCGTATAGCCGACAGCGAGTTTTGCCGCAAATTTCGCGATCGGAAATCCTGTGGCTTTAGATGCGAGTGCCGAAGATCTGGATACGCGTGGATTGATCTCGATAATTACGCGTCGACCGGTTGCGGGGTCGACAGCGAATTGAACGTTGCAGCCTCCGGTTTCAACGCCGATTGCCGAAACGACCATTTTTGCTTCATCGCGCATGGCTTGGTATTGCCGGTCGGAGAGGGTTTGCGCGGGAGCGACGGTAATCGAGTCGCCCGTATGAATTCCCATGGGGTCCAGGTTCTCGATCGAGCAGATGACGACAAAGTTGTCGTTGGAATCACGCATGACCTCGAGTTCGTATTCCTTCCAGCCGATAACGGATTCTTCAAGAAGAACTTTTTTGACGAGGCTGGCTTCGAGAGCTGAGTGGGCCCGATCGCGCAGTTCATCGAGGTTGTAGGCGATGCCGCCGCCTGTCCCTCCGAGGGTGAAGGAGGGGCGCACGATTATCGGAAATCCGAGTTCACGTGCGGCTGAATTAAGTTCACTGATATCGGTTAGAACCAAGCTTTTGGGGATCCCAACTTTAATGTCCTGCATGACCGACTTAAAGAGCTGCCGATCTTCGGCTTTTTGGATCGTTTCTAAGGGTGCACCGATGAGTTCGACGTTGTGGCGTTTGAGAATCCCTTGTTCCGAAAGTGCGACGGCGAGGTTGAGAGCGGTTTGGCCTCCCAGGGTCGGGAGGAGGGCATCGGGTTTTTCGATCTTGATGATGTTCTCAAGAACCTCGGGAGTTAGCGGTTCTATATAGGTGCGATCGGAAAGTTCCGGATCGGTCATGATCGTTGCGGGATTGGAGTTGACGAGGATGAGGCGGTAGCCATCATCTCTTAGGGCCTTGAGTCCTTGGGTCCCGGAATAATCGAATTCGCAGGCTTGGCCGATGACGATTGGCCCCGATCCCAGAATGAGGATGGTTTTGATGTCGGTTCGTTTCGGCATTATATTTCGCCCCGGGTTGCCGCACCCTTGGGGGCGCGGCCATTTATTCTTTTTAACATGAGTTCCCCGAATCGCTTGAATAAATATCGGGAATCCCGCGGTCCAGCGGCGGCCTCGGGATGGTATTGGACCGAGAAAACGGGTAAGCGCGTATGCGCCATTCCTTCGGAGGTTCCATCGTTGAGATTGACGTGTGTCGTTATTACCTCGTCGGGAAGGGAATCCAGGTCTACGCAGAAGCCGTGGTTTTGGCTCGTGATCTCGACTTTCCCTGTCGCAAGATCCTTGACCGGATGGTTCGATCCGTGATGGCCGAATTTAAGTTTAAAGGTTTTTCCACCCAAGGCGAGACTCAGCAGTTGGTGGCCCAGACAAATTCCGAACATGGGAATTTTTGATTTGAGCAGGGTTCCTATTGTTTTCACCGCGTAATCCACGGGTTCCGGGTCGCCGGGGCCGTTTGAGAGCAGGATGCCGTCTGGTTTTAATGAGAGGACGCGCTCTGCCGTTGCGTCTGCGGGGAGTACGATAACTCGACATCCCATCTCACGGAGGCAGCGTAGGATCGAATATTTTACGCCGAAGTCGAGCACGACGACTTTGGGTTCGGCCGGGAACTCCATCTTGAGCGGCGGGTTCCCTGTGAGCAGCCCTTCCTCCCATTCATAGTGGCGGTCGGTCGTAACGCGCGAGGCCCAGTCGGCACCCACCATCGACGGAGATTTCTTGACGCGGGCGATCAATTTGCCCCCATCGGTCTCTTTTGTGGAGACGACGCAGCGCAGGGCACCCTTTGTTCGGATTAATTTAGTGAGCTGCCGAGTGTCCACGCCTTCTATTCCCACGATGCCGTGCCGCCGCAGGAAGCGGGGGACGCTTTCAACCGACTCGAAATTCGAGGGATATCGACACATCTCACGTACTACGAAGGCTTGTAAAAAAGGGCGGCGTGATTCGTCGTCGCCCCGGGTGATTCCGTAATTGCCGATCATGGGATTGGTCATGACAACAGCCTGGCCCGCGTAAGAGGGATCCGTCAGTACTTCCTGATAGCCTGTAAGGGCCGTATTGAAAACCAATTCCCCGAAGGCCTCCCCATGAGCGCCGCAGGCGCGGCCTTCCAAAACGGTCCCGTCTTCAAGGGCCAGCAGTGCGGGTCCGGTCGGTTCTTCATCCGGGTTGTGGCGTACCAGATCACGTCCATCAGAGGGGGCGCAGCGAAAATTATCCATGGGGTCTCCGGTAAAAATGAAAAAAGGAGGCCCCGGGTAACGTTTCCGTTGGGGTCTCCTTTCGAGGGCGGCGCATCGAATTTCCAGATTGTAGAATTTTGTCGAAGGTGTGGGAAGTGCTATGATTTGGGCAGTTCTTTAAAGACGTTCGAATCTAAGTAGAGGAATCCGGTGAAAGTCCGGAGCTGCCGCGCAACGGTGAAGTCCCCAATTGGGGGAATAAGCCCGGTCGACTATTTAGAGGATAATTCCTTCGCGGGAAGGGAGAAAAGAGATCCTCTCTTTTTTTGTTGATTTAGACCTGTCCCCCGCGGATAGGTCTTTTTGTTTCCCGAGAAGCACTAGGAGAGAAGTATGAAAATGAAGCTGTTTGCTGCGGCAGGACTTTCGGTCCTGATTTCCGCAGGTGGCGTTCGTGCTGAAGTCCCGGCCCTGATCGGACCGGTTTTTAAATGGGATAAGCCGATTTTTGGTTCGCACCGGCTTCCCGATGCCAAGCTTGATGAGACCCGCGTTCCGGGACAGGTTCGTATTTTTACACGAGAAGAAATTGAAGTTTCCGGAGCGCGGACGATTCAGGGGCTGCTGAAAAATGAAGCAGGCGTGAATGTGTTCGATACCATCGGAAATAGTTTTCAGCAAACGGTGGATCTTCGGGGATTCAACGCGACGCCGGTTCCTTTAACCCAGATTGTGGTCGACGGCGTGCGTGTGAATGAAAACAACTTCGGGCAAGCGAACTTCCATTTGATTCCGCTTGAAGACATCCAGCAGTTGGAGGTGCACTATGGGCCGAATACAAAGTTCGGCCGCAGTGCTCTAGGAGGCGTCATCCATATTACAACGCGGCGCGGAGAGACCGGAACGGTCAACGCAAACGCCGGCGTGTCTTACGGGTCTTATAACAGGAAGAAGGGAAACGTTTCGGTGCGCGGCACGTTGTCGAAATTCGATTACTCGATTATCGGGGTGAAGGAAATCGACGACGGGTATCGGGATAATGCGCGGGTTCAGGTCTCCAATATGAAGGCGAAATTGGGGTACAAGGTCGATGATTCTCAGGATGTTTGGCTGAGTTATCACCGTGCCGATGATCGAATCCAGCAGCCCGGTTCGATTACAGAGACCGAGTTTAATGGAGATCCCCAGCAGTTCGTTTCCCACGTCGATAACATCTCGCACATGGACTTTATCTCGGTGGGGCATCGTGCGGCATTGCCCTATGATCTTACTGCTTCCTGGAACGGACATCTTCGGGAGAGAAAAGAGTACACGCCCGAGAATAAAGGGCGGACGTCGATCTCAACCACGCTTACTGATATGAAGTCGCGCGGTGTTGCCGGGCAAATCACTCACGACACGGAAATTCTCGATCGACGGATTGTGACGTCATTCGGGGCTGAGACGAGGTTTGATGAGTCGGATGCAACCTCATCCGGTTTCTTTGGAGCGACTGCATTTAATAACAGTAATATTTCGAGAGATCGGTCTCATGGCCTATATGCGGAAACGTCCTTCGATCTCGTTCCAGAAAAATTCGTTGTTACAACAGGGATGCGGTATGATGAAGCTCGTATCAATTACGAAGAGCGGGCGAATTCAAGTTGGGCTTTCGTCGGGAATAGGAGCGGCTCTCAAGGTTTCAACAGAACGAGTCCACACGTCGGGTTCAACTTCACACCCAATAAGCGTTTCCGAACATGGATGTCCTACGGTGAGGCGTTCCGAATTCCGACGTTTTCGGAAATTACGGGACTCGGGCCGGTCTCGCAGAATACCCTCAAACCAGTTCGCACGAAGAATGTCGAGATTGGCACGAAGGTGAATCTGGCTTCGAATGTTTCCCTGTCTATTGCAGGGTTTCGGACTGAAGTTTTTGACGAGATCTATTACGATCCCACTCAGGGAGCATTTGGTGTTAACACCAATATCGACCAGACGCGTCGGCTTGGCGTGGATTGGGCGCTTGAGGCGAAGAAGGGGAAGTGGGAAGGGCGCTTTAATCATGCGTGGACGAAAGCAACGTTTGAATCGCCATTCTCTCTTTCACGTGCGGGGGGTGGAAATCAATCCATTCAGGATAACGACCGTATGCCGATGGTGCCCGAACATAAAGGCGTTCTTACGGTTGCCTATAAGCCGATGAAGGGCTTGCGGCTCTCGGCTGATGAGATGTGTGTTGGCCAGATGTTCTCCGTTGGTGATGAGGCGAATGTGGATCCACAGCAGAATGCGTACTGTGAGACGAATCTTGGGGCACGCTATGCAAAAGGGGATTGGGGTGTTTTTGCTAATGGCTACAACGTTCTGAATTCCAAGCACGGAGTCAGGAGTATTTACTCCAAGTTCGCTGGAATCCGCCAGCGGTTTGTAGTTCCGACCTCCGGCGTGAATGTGCGTGTTGGCGTCAACTATCGTTTCTCGAGCGGTCCGGCGGCCGTCGCGAAGAAGATCGGTTCGATCGTCGACATCGCGCGCAGCGCGATGCGGTAAACGGATAGGGCCGCCCCCCGAGGACCTTCCGGGGGGCGGCTATTTTCTATGGCGAAAATTTTTTGTTGGAGCGGCGGTAAGGACAGCGCAATGGCCCTGGCCGAAGTCCGCGATGAGATCGACGGACTCGTTACCACGGTAACCGAGGGGTATGACCGTATTTCGATGCATGGCGTACGTGTAGATTTGCTGCGCGCCCAGGCAGAGGCGATTGGCCTGCCGCTTACGATCGCACGTATCCCGAAAAAAGCGTCAAATGCAATTTATGAGAAAGCGATGGCCGAAGCATTGCGAGGTCTCGGAGCGAAGACGGTTTTTTTCGGAGATATATTCCTTGAGGATTTAAGGGTGTATCGGGAAGAGCAGATGGCCAAGCTTGGAGTTAAATGCCGTTTTCCGATTTGGAAACGGGGGACTCCCGCGCTTGCGAAACATTTCGTCGAATCCGGATTTAAGGCGCATTTGGTTTGCGTGGATACGCATGCCCTCGATCCTTCATTTGCAGGAAGATTTTTTGATCTCTCCTTGCTGAAGGATTTGCCCGCTGCGGTGGATGCGTGCGGGGAAAACGGGGAGTTTCATTCTTTCGTATTCGATGGTCCTGTGTTTAATTCTCCCGTTCGCGTAAAGACAGGCGAGTCTTTGCTGCGGGATAATCGATGGCAATATTGCGATCTTCTCGCCGATTAAGGGCCGCTGTTTTGTGGACAGGCGGCAAGGACTGTGCTCTTGCTTTGCATGAAGTCCGCAGGAAAATGGATGTCGTTTGTCTGGCGACCTTTATCCCGGACAAGGCGGCGTTTAAGGCGCACCCTCTGCCAATAATGAAGAAGCAGGCGGCGGCGTTGGGAATTGCGCACTCGAAATTCAAGGTTGTCTCTCCTTACAAGAAGGGATATGAAAATGCGCTCAAGCGTCTTCGTTCCATGTATGAAGTGGATGTCCTTGTTGCGGGCGATATCGACCGCGTTGCCCGGCAGCCGAATTGGATCCGGGAGTGCGCCGAACCTTTGGGATTTAAGGTGCTGACTCCCTTGTGGGGAAAATCGCGAAAGGCATTGTTGGAGCGCCATTGGCGTGCGGGATTTAAGGCCGTGATCTCTTATGTGAATCCCCCGCTCGGACAGGAGTGGGTGGGGCGCGTGCTTGATCGAAATGCGGTTCGGGAGCTTGCGCGAATTAAAGGCGTCGATTTGTGCGGGGAAAACGGAGAGTACCACACGATGGTTGTGAGCGGCCCCGGAATGGAATCAATCGTTTAGATATGGGTGTTGCGGTTTGTAATCTGTCTGAAATTTGATGTACCAATAAATATATTTGCATTCACAACACTAATCTAACGGTTCTTTGAAAAGGCTAGAGCTTTTTTGAATGATTTCGCAGCGGTCGACCCCCACAGGGTCGAGCGAAACTGGGGGAACTGATTCCGTTCGTTAAAACCCTGCAAACATGGAGATATGTGCTCCATGTTCACGTAATTTTTCCCGACAGATCCGCCGTCATCGGTGCTATCGCTTTTAAAGTTTTCTACTGCCTGAAGTGGAGGGAACAGAATCACGTTCTCATACGTAAGGATAGGTATGGAAAATGGAATAGATGCGGAAAGTATTCGTAAGATGAGACGGCTATTCACGGTAGATCCGTTCGAATACGATGTCGTGGAGCAGGCGCTGCGCGCTGGTTCGGTGACGACAGAGAAATGGCGAAAACTCGATCACGCCGGAGTCGCGCGAGCGTTGCGTGAGCGTATTCAACTAACGCAGCGACAATTGTCCGCGTTGTCGGGATTGCCGCATTCAAAGATAGCGCTCATCGAGAGCGGGCAGGATGTACGCCTCAGTACGATGCGCAAGTATTTCGCGGGATGCGGGTGCGAGCTATTGCTGCTGCCCCGAGGTCCCGCGAGCGCACTTGCCATGAGGGACCGCGTGATCAACTTAGGACGAGAGGGAGTGATCGAACCACGTCGGCGCTATCCAAGGAAGTAGCCTAATAATCGCGGGGGTTATTGTGGTATCTGACGAGCTGGCAGAATTTGCACCGGGGTTATTGTGGTATCTGACGAGCTGGCAGAATTCGCACCGGGGTTATTGTGGTATCTGACGAGCTAGCGGAACGCCGCCTACTCGACACAGGGGAAGCGCAGTCCTCATCGAGTGAGATTCACAATTCCGTTGAATTACACATCCGTCGGGAATACTAGGGGAACATGGAGGTGTTTGGAGGCGGGATCAAA
Organism: Elusimicrobiota bacterium; assembly: GCA_041603335.1. Classification (GTDB taxonomy): domain Bacteria; phylum Elusimicrobiota; class Elusimicrobia; order UBA1565; family UBA1565; genus UBA1565. Next base: position 11,768 of record JBFIEP010000019.1, read on the forward strand.
TTCCGCTTTCCGGTGTCTCGTTAGGAAGTTCTTCGAAGGACCCTTGCGGTGTCCCCGTCGGAGATCAATTCTATACCGAGGGGAGGTGGACCCGCCATGGTTGCGGCAGCAGCGATTTCTCTTGAAATTTCCAGGATTTTACGGAATGCGGTGAAGCATGAGGCTTCTGTAAAAATCCATCGGTGCACGTCCGGAAAAACGGATGTCGCTTTTTTGCGTGCTGGTGAGGCGATTGAATCCTGGGACCTCCATAATAAGGAAGTCATGGAAGAGCTTATTGATGCTATCGATTTAATGGCCGGTGTTGGGGACCATAAGGACGAAATCTCCGTTTCGATCGGAGAGAAGTGGCGTGTTTTTAGAGTCGCTATTGTTAAGGTCGAGGACGGGCGGGAAGCGGTTTTGCAGTTAGAGTCTTAGGCTGCCCCGATGGCGGAAAGCCACTCCGGAGTGGGCGGCATGAGATGGCGTGTTTTTAGGTTGAAGAGACCGAATGTGAATTTCCCAACACACGCCTCTTCGTCCGCTTCATTGAACATGATCTGTTCGAGTTTTGAAATTTTCCCGATGTAAGAGGCGCAGCGCGTCTCGATCCGGATGTTTTCCCGGTTGCGCACCTCACGCTTAAAACGCAGATTCATTTCCAGAATCACGGGTGCAAGCCCCGTCTTCTCGACATTATCGAGTCCGAACCCGCCATCGGTGATTAGCTGCCACCGGGCCTCTTCAAACAAGGCCGCATACGCGGTGTTGTTCACGTGCCCAAGGGTGTCGAGATGCTGCTCGAGGATCCGGGTTTTATAGATGATGGTTTGCATTAGTGCCTAAAGTGACGCATGCCGGTCAGGACCATGGCGATGTCGTATTCGTCGGCCGCAGCGATGACTTCTTCATCGCGGATGGATCCCCCGGGCTGGATGATGGCTGTGGGACCTAGTTTCGCCGCGGAATCAATTCCATCCCGAAAAGGAAAAAAGGCATCCGAGGCTAGCGCCAGAGAGGAAGGTTTCTCATTGTCTTTTAAGAATTGCTCGTACTTAACTCCTGCCATATGAACCGAATCGACGCGCGACATTTGGCCTGCCCCGATACCAACGGCCTGGTTGGGACCGGCGAGGACAATCGCATTTGATTTGACGTGTTTCGCCGTTCTCCAGGCAAAACGCATGGCCGCTTCTTCTTCCGGAGTCGGTTTGCGTTTCGTGACGCATTTTAGAGCGTCACCAAAAACGAGGCGGTCGGGTTCCGTCACCAGAACTTCGTCCCCGAGCGAGCGCAGCAAGTGGGTCGCCGGGGGCGGACTCTTCATGACGATCAGACGGAGATTTTTTTTCTTGCGCAGCTTCTCAAGAGCGTCTTCATCAAAAGAAGGGGCGACGATGACTTCTACAAACCGCTTGCCGAGGTTTTCGGCGATTGCCAACGGGAACGGCCGGTTCACCGCCAGAATCCCGCCGAAGGCGCTGAGCGGATCCGAGGCCCAGGCCATTTCGAATGCTTTGCAGAGGTCCGGGTCTGTTCCGATTCCTGACGGGGTCACGTGTTTAAACATCACCGCTGTTGGAGTCTCGAATTCGTTGACTGCGTCCCAGGTGCCGAAGGTGTCTAGGAGGTTGTTGTACGAGAGTTCCTTGCCGTGAATCTGCTCATAATTCGCTTTCCCGCGTTCTTCGCGGACATAGAGTGCCGCGTTTTGGTGGGGGTTCTCTCCGTAGCGTAGGGTTTGAATTCTCTTAAGACCGACCTTAATGATCGGGGGAAAGCGTTCATCGCTGACGCCTGCGTTGCGCCAGGCCTCCGAGATCATCGCGTCATAGCGCGCTGTATGTTCAATCGCGGTCAGTGCGAGTTTTCGTCTCGTTTCCAGATTGAGCCTTCCTGAATCTTCGGCGAGTTCATCCAGGATTGCCCGGTAATCGGAAGGGTCTACGACCACGGCGACGTCCTCGAAATTCTTTGCCGCGGCCCGGATTAAGGTGACGCCGCCGATGTCTATATTTTCTATGACATCGCGGTTATACGGCGAGCTTGAGCCGGCCGCGACGCGTTCAAACGGATAGAGGTTAACCGCGACGAGATCAATCGGTTCCAGTCCGAAGGTGCGGGCTTCTTCCGCCTGGCGCGGGTCGCTTCGGCGAAGAAGGATGCCGCCGTGGACCTTGGGATGGAGCGTTTTTACGCGTCCATCCAGGATTTCCGGAAACCCCGTGAGGGAATCAAGTGAGCGGACACGGATTCCGGCTTCTTCGAGTTTTCGGGCCGTCCCGGATGTCGATACAATCTCAACGCCGAGTTCTGAAAGTTCACGGGCGAATTCGACAACCCCTTCCTTATCCGATAGGGAAATGAGGGCGCGGCGGATGCGGGGGGAGCCTTCGTGGGGACAAGGGGCAATCGTAATTTTTCGCCCTTTAATCGTGACGCGGTTTTCCGCGATGAGTTTTACCGCTTCCGGATAAAGCCAATGCTCCTGCTGGCGAACACGCGCCGCGAGCAATTCCGGTGTGTCAGTGGAAAGAACCTGAACCGTTGACTGGAGCAGGATCGGGCCGTGGTCGTATGCCGCATCGGCGAAGTGGATTGTGCAGCCTGAAACCTTCGCTCCTGTTTCGAGGACGGATTCGTGGACCTTCATCCCATACATGCCCTTTCCCCCGAATGCCGGGAGTAACGCCGGATGAATGTTTAGAATTCTGTCTGGAAAGGCTTCCAGGATAGGAGCGTGAAGTTTGCGCAGGTAGCCTGCGAGGCAAATGAGTTCGACGCCGGCTTTTTGGCACGCTTCCGTTAGAAAGGCGTCGTACGCCTCGGGTTTTGAAAAGTCATTAGGGCGAATTGCTTGATGGGGAATGCCGGCGCGTTCGGCACGCTGGAGCGCCCCGGCGTCTTCCTTGTTGGAGAGGACGAGAACAATTTTCCCGGGAATACTTCGATTCTCGCACGCATCGATGAGAGCTTGCAGGTTGGTTCCTTCTCCGGAGGCGAAGACCGCGATTTTAAGCATCAGAGCTCCTATTTCAGTGTTACGCCGGGGCGTCCCGCGGCGATGCGGCCGATGAGGCATGCCTCAGGGAGTATGTCTTTAACAATCTTGAGGGCCGAGGGGCGGACAACAAAAATTAAGCCGATGCCCATGTTGAATGTTTTCCACATCTCGGCATCCGGAACTCCACCGCGTTTTTTGATCACGTCAAAAATAGCCGGAACTTCCCAGGTTCCTTTTTCGATAACGGCTTTGACATTCTTCGGGAGAACGCGCGGAAGATTCTCGACGATGCCGCCGCCTGTGATGTGGGCCATCGCGAGAACAATCTGATCCTTCTTTTTCAGGCCTTCGAGGAGGGTGCGCACTTCGTCTACATAGATTCGTGTGGGCGTGATAAGTTCATCCCCAAATTTTTTCAGCGCCTTGCCTTTAAAGACCTTCCTGGCCAGGGAATAACCGTTCGAGTGCAGGCCGCTCGAGGGTAATCCGAGAACGAGATCCCCTGGAAATACTTTCGAGCCGTCGATGAGCGCACGTTTCTCCACAAGCCCGACGGAAAATCCTGCGAGATCATATTCCCCTGAAGGATAGGAGTCCGGCATTTCCGCCGTTTCGCCGCCAAGCAATGGAACGCCTGCGATGCGACAGCCTTCCAGCACGCCGTCCAGCACCCCTTTAGCGGCTTCTACATCGAGTTTCCCTGTGGCGAAGTAATCGAGGAAGAAGAGGGGTTTTGCCCCGCAGCAGATCAAGTCGTTGACGCACATCGCGA
>JBFIEP010000020.1:0-15371 GCA_041603335.1 Elusimicrobiota bacterium
GTTTTCTCATTTGCGCTTGGTGGAGCGCTAATTTCTTTTAGCTCTGTTAGCGATCCCATCCACGCAGCTGATGCCCAGTCCTTTACCAAAATGGCTTTTAACTTGGTGGTCAGTTCTGATACTCAGGCAAATCAAGATAATAGTCTCGATAGTAATGAAACGCTTTGGCGCATTGCTCCAGATGATCCTGTTGATCCCCTGAAAATATTGCTCGGTGAGTCGAAGCATCCTATTCGCCGCCAATGCATTTATTTCGCAGACACAAAATTAAAGTGCCGTGATCTAGGATTTGGAGTTCTTGTCCCTGCTCCTGATGGCAATACAGCAATTGTGATTGGGCAGGGGAATTCCGATGTCTTAGATTCTTCGCGCCTAATCCTCGCTCTTCGAAAATCTGGCGAGACGATCTACACGTCGGAAAAGCCTGGGCACGGTGCGGTTCTCCATAAGATTGCTTCAGGTGCCGAACTTGTTGTGGCAGCCCAATACTCAAAAGATTCACTCGATGTTTCAGGCATTGGATTTGATGGAACAATTCGATGGTCAAGGAGTTTCCCACAATCCTTCTTATCTTTAGGAGGCCCCGACCGCCTTAATGTCACTTCTGATGGACTGTACACAATAGTCTCTGCTGGCCGCACGACATATGTCCTCGACAAAAATGGACAAATCTCTAAAACTCTCAATGGCCCGTCTCGTTCCATCCTAAGCCCGAACGGAAAATGGTTCGCCGTCATAAACAACGGCAAGGCAGCTATCTATGATTTGGCCGCGGGGAATGAGTTATTCAATTCAGACAGTCCTCCTCCCGGAGGATTCTTCGCTTGCAATGACATATCTCCAGAGGGTACGCGGCTTCTCATTTCGGAAGTAAGTCGCCCGACGGATGATCAACCATACTCTGCAATTGAAAGGATTCATATTGTTGATGTAAGCAACCAAACGATCTCAACTAACGAGTCTCACTTCCCCAATGGATTTATTCGCTTCGAGGGAGCCGATTCCCTTCGCGTTTCCTTTGCTCAAGGTTCTAGCGAGGTCTATCGAATCCGTGAATAGAGCTTCAATTCGAAAGCTACTTCTTATTCCGGTCTTCGGTGCCTTAGTTGCTTCGGGGATGCCAACTAACGTTGGCGCGCTGCTTTGGCCGGTCGATCCCCAGAACACTGCTCCAACCAACAGGATTTTTCAAATTTTTGGAGATTGGAATGGTATTCGAATCCATGATGGCTTAGACTTCCAAGGTCCAATCGGAACGCAAATAAAATCTATTGAGGCAGGTGTAGTTATAGCTGTTCAACCAGATCCTAACGGCAAAGATCAGGGGATCGTTATTATCGGGACATCACAAGGTGCCAATGAAGCCTGGAAATATGGACATCTTGATTTCCCTGCGGCCGTCTTGCAAGTACTCATCGACTCAAAAGATAATGGAACTGTACTTCCGGCGGGAACCCATGTAGGTAATATAACTGACTTCTTAGGTGGCACTCTCGATCACATGCATCTAGAGCGTTCTGCGCCAGACGGAACGAGTATTCCAAAGAATCCCTTCAATTTCTACTCTGGATCAGACCTTCCGAGCTTAGCACCCATCCTTGATCCAGCAAAGATTGTTTTTGTTCCCGATGGGGCATCAAAAAACTCGCCGTTCTTTAGTGAGGCCGGAATCCCACAAATCTCTAAGGCAGTCGACATCCTTGCCGAAGCTCATAACCAAGTTGGCATTCTGACTTCGGCTGGTGTACACAGAATATCGTATCGCGTCTTAGATTCAGCAGGTGGCACTGCTGTGGCAGAGAGAACTCTCGCCAACTTCAATCAGTTCCCATTTTCAGAGGAGACGGCTAAATTCAATATCGCTTACGCTCCTGGATCCAACTTTAATAGCGGCTACTATGTTACGACGAATTCTGGCGACCAGGCTCCTTCGACGACGAACGGCCTTTCAAATGCGATTGAGAACGCATGGTTCACTCATGCAAAGATTGGAGCAAACAACGGATCCGGGCCTCTAGTGAGCGGTGACCTTGCACGTTCAAATGCTGATGCAAAATATCCTGATGGGAAGTATACAGTCGGCGTTCGTGTAGACGACTTCAACCCCGGCGGAGCGTTGCTTCGAGAACGTGTCGTAAACGTTAGGAACTGGAGACCGGCAACGGCGAAAACGACCATCAAGGACTCACAGGGTGTAATCAAGCGCAGGCTCCAATGGCTCTGGAACGCTATCGAGGGTTTATACAAAAAGGTCAGCCCGTTCGATGTTTCGATGGGTCCAGGCACGTACACAATTGAAATTGAGTTCTCTGAGCCGGTGAAAAATCCGACACTTTCCATTAACACGATTGGGGCGCTTGCCTTAACTTCATCCGAGCCAGCGGAGAACCAAAAGACCTTCACTGCGACGCTAGTCATTGATGAGACGACTGGCGACGGTCTAAAGACGTTGAGTATTACTGCAAAAGATTTGGGAGGAGACGATATTCTTGCCATAGGACCCAATGTCACGCAAATTGACCCGGCAACCCAACTTGCTCGGGCAGCTAATGGGACTTTGCTTGGCACGGGCGGTACTGACACATCGGTGAGTTTCCCAATAGCGCGCACCCATTTCTCCGTCGAGGCTTGATGGTGTCTGCTTCGCGTAAAATGTTTAAGCAACCGCATGAAACTCAGGGGATATTGAGATTCAACATAGCCACTCTGCCTGGGACCCTTTCACGCTTGCCGAATAGTCCTCATGTCTGAGGACAAGAAATCAGAGGAGCCGAAATGGTTCCCGGTTCCGCCGGCCGTGCTCTCGAAGATGAGGTCAGTCAACGCTGGCGACCTAGTCGAGCTTCTCGGCCATAAGTTCGGTGAATGGGGCGGAAATAAGTCGAGCACAAACCTCGGAAAGCGAAGTCGAAACCCGAAAGCGCTTATATCAACAAGCAAGCCCGATCCTAGCCGCCCTACGTTTTCAGTCGATATTTCAAGGACGCGGAAGGGCGTGATTTCCAGCGCCGAGTTTTCGCCGGACCCAGGGACCGATCGAAAGAAGGCTGTAAGTGATTTTGAGGTCTTTGTTGATGAAAGTATCAAGACCCTGCAGGAGACGCCGACACCTCACGTGGCAACGCGGATCGTCTTCAGCTACAAGCCGGTATCTGGAGAGTTCTGCTTGCCGCCGATTTTCGCGTTGCGCCAACCTCCAGCATCTGCTCCTCTCCCCGGAGCTTCATTCGGCGATTATCCAGCGATGCTCACTTTCTCCTACGACTCGATCTCCAATCAATGGATTAAGATGAGACGGGAGCAACAGGCATTGGACGACTTACTGCTGACGTTGAACGTTTTTATACGGACGGGATTGTGGTGCATGAAAAAAAGTGACCATAAATGGGTCTTCGACGGGAAAAGTGGCCCACCTGAGTCCCGCTACCTTCAAGAGGGATACCACACAGCTTTTAAGGCCGAGGACTATAAGCTCGAACCCTCGGGACTGACGGCGATTCCCTTGGTGTCCGATAGCGACTACTATTCTGCGTTCGGGATCTCGATTCTTGATGGCTTTCAACTGCCAAAGACCCTCAGCGAACGAGTTCGGGGAACGCTGGCTCTTGATCAGGAGAGCCGAGAAGCCTTCCTCGCCGCTGCTCGCCATTTTGCGATTTCAAAAAACTGCCGAGGAATCTCGGAGAGTTATTGGAACATCGGCTTGGTTTCCGCGATTGAAGTTCTTGCCGCGACCTGGTCTTCCCATTGGTCTGACACGGATAAGTGTGACGAGTGCGACCAGATGATTTTTTCCATCTTCAAGAGATTTCGTGCGTTTTTACGGACCTATGGCGATTCGAGCAAGTCAGCCAATAAGCTGTATCGCGCCTACTACGGCGCCAGAAGCAAGATCCTACATGCAGGTGAGTTTCTCATGTCCGAACGCGCTGGTGCGTGGCATGAGGACTCTGGCGAGGAACTAGGACGCTTAATCGGTTTGGAAAATACGGTCCGGGTTTCGATTATCAACTGGCTTCAAGACCCGTTTAAAAATCCGGGAGCTTCAAGCGGCTTGTAGCCATGCTTAGACGTTCTCCGACGTAATCGTTTCTATGGTGCGAATCCAAGTTCACGCCGCAACCGAGCAGGAACTCGACGCCGCGAAGCGCATGCGGACATACCTCTCCTATGTCTGCGCCTGGTCTACGGCCTCGGGCCGAGTCGAGGATTTAATAGCGGCTCAGCGCGCGTTGGGGCCATTCCAGCGCCTGCAACGGAAGCCTCTCGGCGATGAGGGCCGAGCCCTCCTCCTGCGCGGCATGCTGACGGTCAGGGCCTTAAACGTCCTCCCCGTCGCCGAGCACAACGAGCTGGCGTTTTCGGCGAATCTGTGGGCCCCGGTGCAGGCTTACTACGCGGTCCACGGGTACGGGTTGGCGATATTGAGCCTCCTGAACGCCCCCCGGTTGCGTCGGCACCGTAACTTCCTCTCGGCGATCTCAGACCAGGTGTTTGCCGGACTGATTCCCACCCCGCTGAACATTAGGTGCGCCGGGGATCCGACCCGAAGCGGTGGCAGGGGCCTCGAGTTCCGCGGGGCGGACCTCGACGCTGGGACCGTCGTCGGATTCAGCAACTTGGCCAATGTCCACGAAGGCGAGGAACTCCTTGTCCTTGGGAAGTCCCTGGAGACGACCAGGGCCCGTCAGATCGACGAGAAGTTCAAAGAGATGCGGGGTTCACGGCCGGGTAAGGGCAAGAAGCGCAGGAATCTCAAGAGGCCCGAGAAGGAGCGCATCATCCGCCGGTGGCCAGCGACCACGATCGCCGACCTAATGTTCCGACTGAGGATCAGGAGCAACTACGAGGACCCTTCGATGCTCCTACACGGCCAGGGGACCCCGGAGCAGGCCGCCGAGTATTTTCAGGGCATACAGGACCTCGTCGGCAAACTGTCGGCCCTGTTCGAGAACATTATTGAACGAATCATTGGGGAGGCGGATCTCGCCCGCGTCCGGGCTGAGGTGAGATTCTAAAAGGCAGAAAGGGGCCGGAGAGTCCGTGATTCGTCCTCGGAGCCCTCCGGCCCTTGCCGTCTCGCCGTCTGACACGCCTTACTTACTCTTGCGGTGCTTCCCCCGGCTTTGGCTCAAGGCACTGCCGGCAACCGACTTCGCGCGCTTTGAGGCTGTCTTGCTCCGAAGCGTCTTAGACGCCTTGCTCGCGATTTTCTTCGACGTCACACGTTTATGTCCCATTTGTTCTCCTTACGATGTTATTTCCTGCCAGCCGACCGCCGCAGCGGGTCGGCCTTCAGATCTTTCATGGCCCTGGGATCGAGACAGAAGCCCTGCGCCAGGGGCTCCTGGTGAATATCGGCCCGGTGAGAGCCCCAGGATTTACCCCTGGCTGAGGGCAAACCAGAGCCTCTCGGAGCCTTATCGCCGAGCCTTGGCAATTTCCTGGAGCAGGGCTTCATCCTGACAAGTCGGCAACGGCCGCAAGTCGCCGCATGCGAGGATTTTCCCGCACACGCATTTCTCCTTCTTTCGAGTCTTGCACCGCCGCAGGTCTCCCATCAGCAGATCGTACCGCAGCGAGTGAGTATCCCCGAGCTCTCCCTGGTAGTCCGTCATCAACTGCAGGAATTGGTTTACAGCCAGACTGGCCATCATCGTGGTCATAGAGATGATCGACGGCGCATCGCTGTTCAGTCCGACCACATATTTCTCTTTGGCCAACTTCGCGTATTCGTCGGGCGGTAGGCTTTCCGCCCGGATAACGTCCGCATTGAGATATTCATAACACCAAAGGCAGGGCCGCCCCGGACGAACCACGTGAAGGACCCCGGTACCGCCGGTTATACGCTCCTTGTCGGAGTCGATCCTGAACCCCACGTTTATGGTCGGAATCATGTACTGGTAGGCGATCTGATTGACGAGCGACCGTCCCCAATGCTCATCCGTGCAAAGAAAGATGACGTCGCGATCGAGAAGTCGGGCAGCCGTGTCAGGCAGCAGTACGTTTTCGTCGATTCCCAGAACTCGGGCACCGGGGCGAATGGATCGGAGATGGCCGGCTACAACCTGGACTTTCCGAGGCGGCGACTTATCCCCGAAGTGCGATTCCTGCGAGCCGTAGACCCGGCTCAGATTGGAGCGTGAAAGCACGTCAGGTTCGATGAGGGTAAGGTCGTCGACTCCCAGCCTGACGAGTTGTTCGGCCAGCGGGGAGCCCGTTCCGCCCGTCCCTACTATTGCGACCTTGCAGCTTGAAATCCGGGCCTGACCGGCCGCGCCGAAGGCCTGAACCTGCCGACTCAATACGTCTTCATCGAAATTCTTATCCGCCTCTTCCGAAGAACCGCTCGTGCCTATTTCGCGAATGGAGCGTCCGAGAACGACGACCTTCTCGATCGGCGCAGTCCGCCCCCCATCCAACCAGACGCGGCCGACTTGGCTGTCCGCCGACAACAACAGGCTACCGATCGGAGCCTTCTGGTCGAGAAGTTCCCGCAGCACACCCGAGACTTTCCTTTCACCGTTGTCGTCGGTGGGGGAATATCCGGGCCGTCCCTTCTGGAAGGGGTGGCTGTGGCAAAGCACGGCGCCGAGCTTATTCGCTTCGCACAGCGCGGCTAGGCCGTTGATCGCGCGCGGCGACACGTCCAGATAGAGATCCTCTTTGATGCGGTATTCGCTTGGAGGAATTTCTACGATCCGGCGCACCAGTAACGTCGACGTATCGTCTCCTTCGGCGATTCCGGCCAGCAGGAACGCGGCGCTTTCTTTGGGCGTATCGGCCAGGAGGATCTCTCGAAGACGTCGGGCATCTTCCTCCAATATCCGGAGGTGGAACTTCCGCGTCATCGGGCCTGCACGAGGCGCCGGTTCACGAACTCCATATAGGTCGTCAGATCATCGACCCCCGGAGTCCAGGACTTCGGGTGCCACGAAAACCGTAACCACTGCGTCCCATCGACGTTTTCTTCGCCCGCCTTCTCCGGCATTTTACCGTCGGAGAGGCGCAGGGTTTTATCCGTCCAGAACATGTCGGGTTTCCCCGCCGGGTACGACGCCGGCAAGCGAAGAAGAATCTGTGTGTCGCTCTGGTTGTAGCCCGGGGCGACGGGGTGGTCCGTCACGGTTACATGAAAGAAGCCCTTCCCGCCCTTCGTCACCGTCGCGTTCATACCGACCGCGTTAAGCCTCTCGACCTCCTCGCGGAGACCTTCGGGGATCACGTCTTCACCCCCGAAGGTGCCCGCGGGAACGACCCGGAAACGGTCGCCGGACTTCACCGTAACCTCGCCCGTGACCTGTTCGTCGTCGACCGGAAGCTGTCCCTCAGGATCCGGCGACTTGATGATGTGCCAGACCTCGTAGTCGGCCGGGGCCGAGATGAGCCCCCGGATCGCTTCCGCCGAGGTCTCATGGCCTTCGATGTGATGCGGCTTCTGGTTCACGAGGATCGTGACCTTTCCGTTTTTACCTGCTTTTCCTGCCATTTTTCCACCTCCACTGCGAATTTGCCGTCGAAGGGCTCTGGCCCTTCACTTATATATACGGTTGAGGCTCGTTTTTTCGCCATTTTTTCGGCACAATGAGATGGCAAAAAACGGCGGGCCGCCGGTATATATAGATGAGGCGTTGCTGTGTCCCGGTGGTATGACCCCTAATGAACGATTCCGAGTACCGAAAACTACTTGCGCAGCAAAATTGGGCCGAGATCTATCCGGAGTTGGTCCTATATGCCTGTGAACAGGCAGTATCAGGGAAGACGTGGACGGGGACAACGCGGCAATTTAAGATGAAAGAGGACAAACTACAGACGGACGGCGCGGCTCCCCGGGATAACGTCCATACCGAGCCGATGCTGGCCGATGGGAAAACGCCCAAGGATATTGTTCAGGATGTGCTCCTTGAGACCATGAAGGGCGAGAAGAAGTGGCGCTGGGATCCAGCGAGAAATTCAGACATCCGGGTGCACCTCAAGTACAGGATTTGGAGTCGAATATCGACTCTAATCGAGAAAGAGGACAACATCAAGAGGGTTCGAGTCCCGCAGGATGATAAAGGAAACGACAGATACGATCTGATCGACAAAGACGGGACGAAGGCGAAAGCCGAGCCGACCACAGAGCTCGCGGAAGACGCCGTCCGTCTGGAGGAGCCCTCGGCGCCCGAGCAGGCGGACTTAGACCCGTCCCAATTTGAGGCCTTCTTGGACCGACGACTCCGAGAGGATTCTGATTTGCGCTCATTGGACGAACGCATCCGAAAGGCGTTCAATGGCGACACCGAGCTTGAGATTGTTTACGACTACATGGCGAACGAGTGTCCACCTCGAAGAATTGCAGAGGAATTGGGGATACCCGTTGCTGACGTGAACAATCTCAAGAAGAAACTCTACAGGAGACTTGAAGAAGAGTTCCCTGAAGAGTTTAGATGACTTACTTGTTAGGCAAAGGCGGAGCCTGGGAGTCCTGACATGGTTGCTGAGAAAGAGAATCTGAAAGAGAGAATCGAGAAGGTCTTGGAGCTTGTTCGCGAGTGGGAGCGCGTTTCCCATGAGGAGCAGCCGACCCGATTGCGAGCGTTCGGTTATGACCCCGATGAGCTTGCTGCGGAGGGTGTCTCGTTTGTCGGCGAAATCCTTGAGGGCAGTCTTAAAGAGGAGAGAGAAGCGGCTCGACACGCCAGGCTGCTTGCTGAAAAAAACGCCAAACTCGTTGAGGAACAGAACGAAACTCTGTCCGAAGCTGAAGTAGATGCCGCGCTCAAGGAAATAATCGTCGGCAATTTCGGGAAGGCCTATCAGCAGCAAGTCGCCTTGCACATGAGGAATTTTCGTGAGGCCACGCGGGACGACAAACTCCGCTTGTTGCATGACTTGCGTGTTCTGAAGAAGATGTTGGAGCTCAAAGGAGAAGGTGATGCTTCCTAGGGCCGTCCATGAAACCTTGCCTGTTGCGAAAGCGAAACAGGTCACTTCAGATCTCTCACTCGCTCACCCGTGTGATATGGACTTGAGGGATGTCGCGTTTCTTCGGGGAGCGTTGGTTACGGAAGCCCCGATTTCTGGAGCGGACGGATGGCTCGTTAAAGTTGGCGAAACCGGCGTTATACGAGTCCGAGACGACGTGAAAGGTGAGGGCCAAAGGCGCTTTATAATCGCTCACGAGATTGGCCACTTCGAGTTGCATTTTGACAGCGACCAGTTGGATCTTTGTACAGGCAAAGACCTTCACCACGAGTATGACCGCGTAAGGCCCGAGGAACGTGAGGCAAGCCTCTTTGCGACTGAGTTGCTCCTGCCTGAAATTCTTCTTCGCGAGAAATGCGAAGCGCAAGCCCCAAATTTCGAGTTTCTCTCGGGCTTGGCCCGCGACTTTAAGACCTCCGTTACAATGACCGCTATGCGCTATATCCAGTTTTCAGGCCACCGAGCCGCCCTGGTCGTCAGCGAGAAGGGCCGGGTGAAGTGGTACCGGAGAACGGAAGAGTTCGGATACTACATCAACACCAGGGTGGATGTAGATAAACAGACCTTTGCCGCAGATTTTTTCAATCACGGAAAGTGCCCGAAGAAACCGGAAAAAGTTGAGGCGAGTGCGTGGATTAAAAATCCTCGCGTAGATTCGCGCGCCTTTATGTGGGAGCAGTGCTTCCCGATGCCTTGGTATGATGCCGTCCTATCGCTCGTCTGGATAGAGGACGACATTGAACGAGAGTAGGGTTTTCTTTGAGAAGGCCGAAGTATCTCCTTAGCCCGACAGCTGACTTCTCGGGCCGAACTCCGGCCTGACTAAGGCCCCTCCACAGATGGAACGATTAAGACCATGATCCGGGACTTCAAGAAGCACTTCCATCTTGCGGACAAGTTTGTCCGTAAAGAGCTCTCCAAATATCAAATGAGCATGAGCTTGAAGTCAGAAGGCAAAAAAGCACGCCTCGGATTCTCAATGCCCCCCAAAGATAAGCTCGGCCGGTTGGCGTTGCTGGCCCAGCCCTTTGCGGACTCCGAAAGCAATCTGTTCATACAGCGACTGATTACGGCCATCCCCGCAGAAATCCCAGGGAAGATAGCAGATGATCGCTTGGTTGAGTACCAGCAGGCTGTCGATGCAATATGCCGCGGGTCCATCCCTCTGGTCATAAATAAAAACCGACTGGATGGCCCCAAGATCTTTCGACTCTATGCCTATGGGGGGTACATTAAAGAACGTTCCCTGGAGAAGCAGGAGCTTCAGCAGATCCTACGGATTCCATCCGCCAAGCAGCAAATGGAGTTTGGCTTCTTCAGCTACTGCTTGGGCTCAATCCAACTTTGCCAGGCGCTCTATAGCGATATTCAGGCCTCAGGTGCCGACGCAAAGCCGTCCCCCGCGAAGGCGTCGCACCGGACGGAGCAGTGCATCTACTGCCGAACGACGTCTGGAGACTTCTCAACTCAAGAGCATGTCTATCCTGAATCGCTAGGGAACACAAAGATAATTCTACCGCCCGGCATGGTCTGCAAGAGGTGCAATAACGAGGTCCTCTCTGCGCTGGATGAGGAATTGGTAAACCACGACTTTATCGCGTTCCTTCGTGTGATCTTCATGCCGATCAACCCTAAAACAGGGAAGTATCCCGCAGCTCGAACCGGAACCTTTGGTATCAAGAAGGTTGGTCCAAATGACATCCAGGTCGATATGCACGGAGTGAGCAAGTCCGCCTTCAAGAAATTGCCCAAAGAGGGCGGTAGCTTCAAGCTCAATATAAAGGGGAGGAAGCCTTTCGACCCGGTCCAGTTTGGTAGGAGCCTTTACAAGGTCGGTTTGGGCATAGTGGCCTACCACCAAGGGGCCGAGGCCTGCCTTCACACCAAGTACGATCCCGCACGGGATTTCGTTCTTGGAAAGGCAGACTTTCCGAATCATTTCCTCATGCGGGATAAGATCACACCCTCTCAGTCCTGTGGGGCGAAATATAATGCGGGGCTACCGGGGACGATTATGATAATAAACATCTTCGGCATCGACTTCATCATCAACCTCGAACCACTCCCCAAGCTCTCGCCCTTGCCGCCAGAATGGGAAAAGAACCTCCGCGCCTTCCCTTTATTCAATGGAACTTAGACCGTTGGCGCGGGGCGAGTTCGCCACTGTGCAGACGCCGGACCTGCGTGATCGCGCAGCACACTCAGGCCGAGCGATGTATACGCATCATTTCCTCGTATTTGATGACGATGATGAGGTCGCTTTCGTTTCTCTGGACCTATATCCGGTGGCCATGAAAAAGCCCTTCGTCATCTACGAACTATTCGTCACACGCGAATGTCGAGAGCGCGGTGTGGGGACGCAGGTGCTTGAAATGATTGAGGCGACCGCCATGGAGAAGGGTTATCGTTCCATCATCCTCAAGCCGAAGCCCTTGGATAAGGATATCACTGAAGAGCGACTCGTCGCATGGTATAAGAAGCGCGGGTTCACGCTCGGTCCGAACAACGCCGGGTTCCTAGAAAAACGAGTCAGTTGAGAATCTAGCAAGGAGCCGGAGCAAAGTACACCGCTTGGCCCGACACGTCTCCCCACGAGGCGGACATGCTCTTTCCCGTGTCCTGGGCGTGTCCTCCCGGTGTCACCCTGCCCCCAGGAAATGCCTTTTAGCCCATCCATTCCGTGTCCAGGAGCCCCATGTCACCCTCTCTCCACCGTCGAGAAGAGGACATAGCGGACACGCAGGGAGACATAGGACACGCGCCAGTGTCCGGCCGCGGACCGGACCCGCATGTCCGCAATCTCCTACCGTCTGAAACCGGACATAGGGACAGGCGGACACGGACACCGGACACGCCGGTCTGCGTCAGCGGTGCGCAACGCACCGGCGGGATCGGCGCTTGGGCCGCAAGAAGGCCACTACACGAATCACCCAAAATGTGTAGAAAGCCCTTCAGGAACTGCAGTTTTTTCGAGAATTGGACGCCGGAGCGGCCGGAATCGATCCCCTCGGGCTACACCCTTCCTTTATAGGTAATGTGTAGCGGCCTAGAACTCGATGTCCTGGTAGTAGCGGCGGACGTCCTGGGCTACGAGCCGGCTGTAGAGAATCGTGTTCTCGACATTCGAGTGGCCGAGGATCTCTTTGACCGCGGTTATCGGCAGTCGCTGGATCAGGTGAACGCCGAGACTATGGCGGAAGGTATGGGCGTGGGACCGCTTCGCGTCGATGCCGGCGGCCGCGCAGGCTTTGCGGACGATCTGATGGACCCGAAAGCGCGTGATGGGGAACAGGGGCTCGGCGTCGCCGATCCGCTTGGAGGCGATGTAGCGGGCGAGTTCGCCCAGCAGTTGAGGCTTGGCCGGGATCGCGCGCTCCATGCGCTTTCGCCGCTTGAGCGTCATGAGCCGGGCCGTCCCGGAAGTGAAGTCGATGTCGGAGGGCTTGAGCTGGAGGATCTCGCTTACTCGGCCCCCGAGTTGCCAGAGGCACTCAAGAAGAAGCCGGTCCCGGTCGTTGCCGGCTTCGTTGATGACCCGCCGGACCTCCTCGGCCGTCATGTATTTCGGCAACGGCGCCGCCATCGCTGATTGGAGCGCAGCACCGCCGCGCACGATCATTTTCTTCTTCATTTCAATTACCTCGCGGGTCGGGATTTAAAGGGCATCGCAATCAGGCGGAAGGGTAAAGCTATTAGGTCCGCACCGATCGGATACATGCCGAGCGACAATCCCATCGACAGTAGGCCTCCCGTGCCGCAGTTGAGGACCACCGCACCGGGAACCTTGTCCTTGCGGCAGTCGTCTAGGAATCCCTTAGTCCACGGCATCAGGCGCTGAAACATTCTTCCTCGGTTCGGTGAGGGACTTCGGTATTCTCTCCGCCGTCGTTCACGTGCGCTTGCTGTTTTCCAGAAGCGACGAGTCTTCTTCGGCAGCGGCGGTGGGAGGTCGCTCTTCTTGATTCCGGTCTTGAGTTTCTCGACTTCACGCCTGCGAATCTGCAGGACTACGACGCACGAATCGTCCGCCGCCCATTCAGTCTTCGCTACCTCCGCGGCTGCGACGAGGCTATCTACTTCTTCCTTGAGGCGTTGGTCTATGAGCATCGCGTCGCCGACGAGGACCCGGCCGGTCACTCGAAGTCCGCCGACCACGCCGAGAAGTTCCTTCCTCGCCAGTGCCAATGCCGCTTGACGGGAAGCAGCGCGTCGACGGGTTGTGTCCGACACGTCGTCCGGAGCCACGGCGATGCCCCGCACCCTGACGTAGCGGCGCGTTGAGATGTTTTCGAGGTCGTCTTTTAGGTGGCCGGACTCAAGCGACGACGGGACGGAGGCGCAGCCGGAAGCCAGCAGGATGATAACGGCGAGGGCCGCGTGATTTCTATTCGCCTTCAATCGAGCCCTCCTCTTCCCGGGGTTGCACCTTGAGCCCCCTTGGCGCACTACAGCCACCGCAGAATTGATGAGCAACTTTCGGGATCGAAATGGCGTTTCGCCTCTTGCAGACGAAACAGTACCACGACTCATAGAACGACAGGGAATAGATGATCTCCCACCCCATGAGGCAGGGCCTGCATAGGGCGCAATCGGTAGAGCGGGATAAGACTCCTCCGCACAGGGGACAGTAGAGGAGAAACTCGTATCCGCAGTAGGTACATCGCCCGGGTTCGTCGGTCGGAGGCGACTTTTTGCGGGAACAGTTGGGACATTCTATTGCCATTTCAATCTCAGGCCTGCGGGGCCCGCCCGCCGGGACGTCGCAAGTCCGTCTATTTACCGGAGCGTGCGAGGTCTCGGAAAATCGCCGTTACTCGGCGAAAGCCCTTGCGGTCGATCGCGTACAACCGGCGCAGGCCGTCTTTGCTTGCTTTGACCAGGCGGTGCTTTCTCAACTCGCCCAGTTGCGTTGATACCGTAGACAGGGGAGGTCGGGGTCGCAGGTGTCGAGCGATCGCGTCTACTGAAATCGGGCCGAGATCGCGCACTATGTGGAGGATCTTCAATATCAAAGGCTTCGACAGCAGTCCGAGGATGGCCGTGGTGATCTGCGGTATTTTCGGCGTCGAGATTCTCTTGCTCATAATGACATATCGCTAAGTCCCGTTATATAAAGCCAAAAAAAGAGACTCACCCCTCCAGGCCCTCCATCACCTGACGGGACTTCCAGGCGACGTAGTAGGCGTTCAAACTGTAGTTGACCTCTCGCCCCTTCTGCACGGCAACGACGATATTGGCCCTGCGAAGTCGGCCGAGCTGTTGGCTCGTTGACGAGTGCTTGAGTTTCAGGGCCTTGGCGATTGCCCCGACCATCAGGCTATTGTGCTCCCGGAGCATGTGGATGATCCGAAGCCGGGTCGGATCGGAGATCTCCTCGATGAACGGTACTGTGTGCTTGATCCAGAGTTCGTTGATCTGGCGGCGGGTCTCCGACTTGGAGAGCCCCTGTTTCTTCACGGATTTGACCGAGGCGGCCCAGGCTGAGGCCTCCTGGATCACAGGTGTCTGGAACTCCATAGGGATGCCGGCCTTAGCCGCGGCGTCTGCGGCCTTTGCGGCGGCCGCACTGGCGGCCGCGGCCGCAGCGATTGCCGCTCCGGATGAGGCCATCAGACGCTCTCCTGCCATTTCTGTTGTATCGTCATACGACGATATAGTATACTGGGTAAGCGCGTAACTGTCAACATCGTAAACACGCCGGGAGTGACGGATGTCTAACGTAGAGGACCTCGTTCAAGAAGGGCAGAAACTGGAGAACGGTGGACGGATCGCGGACGCCCTCAGTAAGTTCGCCGCCGCCGTCGAACAAGACCCGACGAGAATGGACGCCCAGTCCGGCCTGGTCCGGTGCACGAAGAAGACCCCCGATGCGGTATTCGAGGCGCAGATCGCCAAGCAGCCGGCGGTCGGTGCTACGGCCGGGATGGTCCGCGCCGCCGACGTCACCCTCGGTGAATCGCACATGAACGAGCAGTTTGAGCTGAAGTCGAAAGCCGAGGAGTCGGCCCTGACCGATCATCTGGCGAAGGTCGGCCGGCTTCAGAAGGACGCCGGCATCAACGCCAAGATCGACCTATCCAACGACGAGGTCAAGTTGATTGCCGGGCTACGGGTGCTCAAGGCTTTCGGCTTCGCGACCGCTACGATGCAGGTCGCGCACCGACGGTTCAGCGGCCTGAAGGTCGATTCCGTCCGAACCGATTTTTCGTCGTAAATTTGACTTTGTTGAAAACGGCGTGGTAACATGTCGCCCAGTAAGGCCGCACTCTGAAAACGCGCAGAGCTTGACCGAGTCGTAATCGGATTCTCTGCGTAAGCGGCGAACGATCAGTACCGACCGGCCAATTTCCATAGGCGGCGGTCAGTGAGCACCCAAGCTCGCTGGCCGCCGCCTTTTTTCGTGA
>JBFIEP010000021.1:0-15255 GCA_041603335.1 Elusimicrobiota bacterium
AGTCCTCTCCCGAAGAGTTTCAATGGAGCCATCCAGGATTTCCTTTGGTGAGAGTCTCAATCGTTTCGAGTTGCTTCTCCAGAGTCCCAACTCTTTGGAAAACATCCGAAGGGGTTTTTTTTCCAGCGTAGTAAGCGGGGAGGGGTGTTTTTGCCCCGGGGGAAAGGCTGTGAAGGGTGGAAAGTTGGGAGGCGACATGAATCGCCATTGTCTGGACATCCGCGGGCTTTATCTTCTTTTCCTGCGTCGTTGGCGTTGCTGCGGGATTTTTAAACCCGGATTGAATTAACACGATCCGGAGGCGGTCGGAAATCGATGAAAGTTTTTGGTGGACATGTTTTGGGAGCTTCCCCTTCTGGAGCGCGGGGGCATCGGGGAGGCGAACTGTTCCGGGAGAAAGTGCGAGAATCTTCGCCGCGAGATGAATGGCTCGCGTGACTTCTTCAAAGACATCTCCCGGTTGGGTTTGTTCGAGAAGGAGGCCTTCGAGTTGCTGCCTCACCCGCGTGAGACGTTTGAAAACTTCTCCAGGCTGGGTGTCCTCGGGGAAAGCGCGTTCGCTAAATTGCTTTGTGAGCTCTAGATGTTTTTTAACCGCGATGACGCGCGCGAGGCCTTGGTTGACCACTCCCCAAACATTCCCGGGAATGATCGGCCGGGTCTTTGTGGGGGGGGCAACGGGGCTATATGTACCTGTCTGTTCAAGGGAGAAACGCTCAAGTCTCCGCAGCAGAGCACGCGCCTGGAAGTACACTTCATGGGGAGAAATCCCGCTCGCATCTAGCGATGTGGTCTTAGACTTGGGTCGTCCGAGGCGCTGCCGGATGAGATCGATCTCCCTGGAAAGTAAATCCAGTCGGGCGAGAACATCGGCTGGTTTTAGGAGTTTAATTTGGGAAGCGTCGCGACCACTCGCGAGAGGGGGCGTGTTTGCTCCCAAGGCGTTTGAGGACAGGGAGATCACTACAATAAGGAGGGGAATGAATCGCTGCATCGTATTAGAAATAATAGTCCCTATTCTGTAAATTCCGGCAAAATAATAAATTAAATCCATCAAACATCTGAGGGCTTTAGCCAAGCAGGGCTGCGGCCTCACGTAAATCCTTGAGAGATTCGCCGCTTTTGCGGACGTAGCCGACTACATTTGCGAATCCTTCAAGGGCTTTTCGGGAATGCCCTTCGAGCTCGCTTCCCGAGACGACAACGATAGGGATTTTAGATAGCGTCTCCAAATCCTGCATTTGTCGGATTAAATTGATGCCGGACAATAAAGGGAGGTCTAGGTCTAGAAGCAGCGCGTCAGGTGGCCCGTTTACAATACGGGTAAGGGCCGAAAGCCCGTTGGCAAAAGATTGGGTCTCAAAGACATCGGTTAACGCTTTCTCGCAAAAAGTGCGAAAAACGGGATCATCCTCAATGATAAAAAGCGACTTTCTCTCCGCAGTCTTTAGAGAAGGCTTGCTGCTTCGGGAAATTTCAGCTCGCGCCTGCAGTTGGGTCGACACCCGATCTCGTAGGGCGTGTGCCAAGATTCCCTTTAGGATATAGTCGTGCGCGCCGGCTTTATAGGAAGAGATTTGGGCATCGATGGAGCTGTCAGCGCTGAAGACTGCGACTACCGGGGGGGGCTCGAGTTTCGAAAACGCGCCGCACAAATCCAGACCGGAGCCATCGGGTAATTCCAGGTCGAGGAGAACCAGATCCGGCTTAAATACTCGGATTGTATCTTCTGCTTCGGAGCGGCTTGCGGCAATGGCGAGTTCGGAGAGGTTCTCTTTTGGATCAAGGAAAGCGGCGCGTGTTAGTCCCCAGATGACGCGGTCATCATCCACAACTAGAATTTTTGCCGGTGCGAGATCGGGAGCGGGGATATTGTTCATGAGCGCCCTTATTATCACGCCTGTTAAGCTCTGCGTCAACTCGAATTTATGGCAATATATGTTGACAGGTACTGGTGTGCTCGGCACACTATCGACTCGAACATGAAGATATTAGCGGTAGATGATGACGCGGTCGTGCGCAAGATTCTTGAAGTGCGTTTGCTCGCCAAAAAACACGAGGTTCACCTCGCTGACAATGGTGAGGACGCCGTAACGATGGCCGGTGAGTTGTCCCCGGATTTGATTATTTGCGATGTTATGATGCCCGGTTTGGACGGATACCGCGTCTGTGCAACTCTTCGGGAAATGGACATCCAGACCCCATTTTTGTTTCTAACGAGCCGCGACGCGAGCGAGGACAAGGTCAAAGGGCTCGAGTCGGGTGCCGATGATTATCTGACTAAACCGTTCGATCCGATCGAACTTGAAGCGAAGCTTGCTGCCTTTGAGCGGCGATTGAAGCGGTAAAATGCGCCGCGGGATTCTGTATGCGATCTCTGCGGCGGGAGTCGCATTGGTATTGGCAAGTGCCTCGCTTGCCGCATGGTGGTTGGTACGCGATTCATCTGAAGTTCAAATCGCTGTTCTGGATAAAACCGTCCCGAACGGAAATCTCAACGAACACGGGGCGTTTTTTTGGCTGCTGCAGCGCTATAAAGTGCTCAACGGCGGGGCCATCTATCGACGGAGCCGTGATTTTATCGGCACCCCAACGCCTAATTCCCTCGATTCAGAATCTCTTGATTCTTATCGCCTGTCTCCCGATGACCTAAAATCAAAGGACTTCTTTTATCTTGCCGATGGCTACGGTGTTTCGCATGCGCGGGGACATTCGGGAGGTTTGAACTCGTCCGAGGCGGATTCGATCCTCGCTTTTGAGAAAAGCGGGGGAGCCGCCATCCTTGAGTATAACGCCTTTGATTGGCCGACCGAGGACGCCGTTCGTCGGAAATTCGAAGAACGCCTGGGGGTGGAAGGCACCTGCTGGACCGGACGGTTTTATGAAGATCTCAATGATGCCCCCCGGCGATATAAAGACGTCCACTTAATGATAGCCGGCGAAAAATGGGATCGTCCGGGTCCGGGCGTGCTTCTCATCTGCGGAGAAAGGGCTATAGGGCTCTCGATCGGACGGGAGCTCGGTCCTGGGGGTATCGAAATCATTAACGGGGCGCCTCGAAATTGGGCGATGATCGGGGCGGATTTAGCGGCGCCCTATTATTACTGGTTCCAGGTTCTAAATCGTCCTCAGAACTCTCAAGCGCGTGTACTCGCGCACTTTCGCCTCGATACTACGGAGGCCGGGCGTCAGGTGCTCTCAGAGGCGGGAATCCCTGGAATTTTTCCCGCGATCATCCATGCGCAATCAGGGCGCCAACTTTTTTACTTCGCCGGAGACTTTTCCGAATCCTCTCCTCCCGCTTGGTCGGCGTTTGTCCCCGGGGCCGACATGGCATTAGAGCGGTGGGCTTTTCTGGCAAGGCGGCCCGGTCAGTCCCGTTTCTTTTGGGGAATTTATCGTCCCGTCGTACTTAATATCCTTCAGCGGGCGGCAGGGGTGAGCCTTTCCGTTCGCACCCGTTCCGGGCGGCAGATCGAAATTTCCGCCTGGGATCGGTTGCCGCTGATGATTAAGTTCCTCGTCGCGATAATTTGGATATTGGTTTTCTCGCTGGCGTTTTTCATTCTCATAATCATGGTTCTTAAAGTATTCCATCAGTTCGGGGATTCCTGGATTACTTGGAGAAAGGATCGATTTCAAAAACATGTGCAAGATCTGCTCGGAGGCGTTAAGGCGGACTATGCTTCGGTTTTTGGGCCCCAACTGTGGGGCGATTCCGAGGCTGTAGAAGAACTTCTGCTGGAGCTAATTCAAAAGGTCAAAGGACCTTTGCGCGATCAAATCACGGGAATATTTGAATCCGTTGGCATTGTGGATCGCCGTATCACTCACTTGAATGCGTGGCGTGCGTGGCGTCGCGCTGCGGCGGCGGATAAACTCGGTAGGATGGGGAGCCGAAAAGCGATAGTCCCTCTGCTCCGTTTGCTTAACGATCCTGAACCCAGTGTTCGTCTTGTAGCGGTGGAAGCTATCGGCGCGGTTCGAGATCCTGGAACCCTTAAATTCCTGCTTGAGCGCCTCGGAAAAGAGGCTCCGCATGCAAAATGGCGCGTCGCCCGTGCGATCGTGGGGTTTGGAGAAGAGGCCGTCGATGAACTTCTGGAGATTTTGCAGGATCCGGACTCTCCCAGCCACGCGCATGCGGCCTCACTTCTGGGGGAAATCCGGTCCCAGCGGGCGCGAACCGCTCTTGAAAATTTGTCTCGGCACTCTAAAGAGGTTTCCTCTCGGGTTGCCGCTTTAACGGGCTTAGGACGCCTGGGCGATCCCCGGTCGCTTCCGATAGTGCTCCTCAGTCTGGAGTCGCAAAACAGCGAAGAACGTAAATCGGCTGCCGAAGCGCTTGGTCGTCTTGGGGATGCGAACGCGGTTCAAGCGCTCAGTGGCAGCTTAGCCGATAATGATTGGTGGGTACGGGTAAAAGCGGCAGAAGCTCTCGCGCTGTTAGGGGAAAACGGCGTAAAGGCCTTGCAGGCGGGATTGGCGTCCGATTCGGATGAAGTGCGTACTCTTGCTCGTGAGATGCTGGAGTTAACAGGATGAACGAACTCGTGGGTTGGTTCTCGGGAACCTTCGGTATTTTGGAAGCGGTCATTATCGCCTATTTTCTGATTCTTAACGCGTTCTATTTGTTTCTCGCGTATTTGTCCGGGTTGGAATTGCTCAACAATATGCATTCTCTGCCCTACGGTGGGTATGACCGGATTTTTTCAGACAGCAATACTCCCGGTGTGAGCGTTCTTATGCCTGCTTACAATGAAGAGGTGAATGTCGGTATATCGGTTAAAGGCATTCTTAACCTGCAGTATCCTCGTCTGGAGGTTGTCGTTATTAACGACGGTTCCACGGACAAAACGCTCGAAGTCCTTCAGGGTGAATTCCGTTTGGTTAAGGCGTCTCGAGCGATGCATCATGCTTTGCCCACAAAAAATGTTCGCGCGGTCTATCGGTCCCTGACCCATGAAAACCTCGTCGTAATTGATAAGGAAAATGGCGGAAAAGCCGATTCCTTGAATGCGGGGATTAATGTTTCCCGCAATCCTTATTTTCTGGCCATTGACGCCGACGCTGTGCTCGAAGAAGATGCCTTGCTGCGCGTTATTCGCCCTGTCGTCGAAGACCCTGACAGAGTGGTCGCAGTAGGTGGTGTGGTTCGGATCGCTAACGGGTGTGAGATTAAAAGGGCTCGAATGGAGACGGTTCACCTTCCGCGGGAGGTTCTTCCGATTTGTCAGGTCGTCGAGTATTTGCGGGCGTTCCTCGCTTCGCGTATGGGTTTTTCCAGGATCAACGGTCTTCTCATTATTTCCGGCGCTTTCGGGTTATTTGAAAAAAAGTCGGTTCTCAAGGTTGGAGGATATCGAACCGACACTGTCGGAGAAGACATGGAGCTCGTTGCGTCCCTGCATGAACTTCTGCGCGAGGCCGGGAGGGATTACCGCGTTGTTTTTATTTGTGATCCGGTATGTTGGACCGAGGCTCCCGCGACTTTGAAAATTCTTAGTCGGCAGCGTAGGCGCTGGCAGCGGGGACTACTGGAGGTTCTGGGGTTTCATAAAAAAATGCTCTTCCAGCCCCGTTACGGGGTCCTTGGATTTTTCTCTTTTCCATTCTTCCTCATTTTCGAAGGTTGGGGACCAGTGCTCGAAGTGGCCGGCTATGCCGCACTTGTCTTCTCGCTGGCGACGGGAACGATTGACTCCTCATTCGCGATTGTCTTTCTGAGTGTCTCGGTGGCCATGGGACTCATCCTCTCGCTGACCTCAATCCTTCTTGAAGAGCTTTCCTTTCGTCGATATCCCCATTGGATTCAGCTCGCTCGTCTCGTATTATGGTCGGTGGTGGAGAACTTTTTTTACCGGCAGATGAACACCTATTTCCGGATTATGGGGATCATCGATTACTTGAGAGACGAAAAAGGATGGGGTAAAATGGAGCGACGAGGAATTGGAGCTTAATATGGGGAAAGCAATGGATTCGCCAAGAATTCTATTTGTTGATGATGACCCTGTCATTTTCGGCATTGCCGGACCGGCTATTCGGAAAATCGACCTTACTCCGTTGAATGCGCCGGATTTAGGTGCCGCACGGAAAATCCTGGATGAACAACCACCGGATCTAATGGTCCTTGATCTGCATTTGCCGGATGGTTCCGGGTTCGATCTTTTGCGTGAGATTCGCGAGGAGCGTAAGCTGGATTTTCCAATATTGATTTTATCCGTGCGTACCGCCGTTGCCGACCGGGTCAAGGGGTTTCAACTGGGTGCTCAGGATTATATTTCAAAGCCGTTTGCGATTGAGGAGCTTCAGCAGCGTATTCTCGTACACCTCCCCGCATCAAAATCTGAAGTGACGGAATCTGAAAGGTCGGGGGATGGTGTTCGCCAAAGGCTTCAAGATGACGCGATCGATATGATCGTCCATGATTTGAAATCACCACTGACTTCGATTCTTGGAAGCCTGTCGATACTTAAAGACTCGGGATTAATCGATACCAGTGATATGAACCGACTGCTGGATTTAAGCGAACGCAGTGGGGGCAGAATGCTGCTGATGATCAACGATATCCTCGATGTCCGATCCGGGAAGTCATCCTATGATGTTCAACCGGTGGATTTTTCGTTGAGCGACCTTGTCCGGGAAATCGCCGACCAGTTTAAACTTCCGGCAGCGGCGCAGGGGACCTCGATTCAAACAGAGATTGGGTCCGAGGGAATGCTTCAAACCGATAAAACTCTCTTGTTCCGAATTGTAGCCAACCTCGTCTCTAATGCCCTTAAAGTCAGCCCGGAGGGGGGAGTCGTCGAAATTGAAGCGGGAGTCTCTGAGGGGAAATGTAGGATTCGTGTTCTCGATCGGGGACCCGGGGTTCCGGATGAGGAGAAGGAGCGAATTTTCGAGAAAGGAGTTCGCCTTGGTAGTATTACCTATGCGGGTTCGGGAATTGGCCTTGCTTTCTGCCGAGGTGCATCCCGTGCGTTGGGGGGGGATACGTCGGTCGAAAACAGGGAAGGCGGCGGCAGTACCTTTCTTTGCGAGGTCCCAGCGATTGCCGCATCTTCAGATTCTGCTAATTAATAATTGAGTCGGGTGTAAGGTTTGGTTTCCTGCGTCGCAAGCCTGTGGATGTATCATTAAGTACGATTTCATCGGAGGATGATATGGCGCAGAATTCCAAAAAGGATGACCTGACAATCAAGGGCGGCGATAAGCCGGGAGTTTGGGGCCGAAAGGGTCCAATTCTTCTTGGCTTTGTAGCGCTTGGATTGGTACTGCGTTTTTTCCCTCTTTTTTCAAAACCGATCATCGTCGAATTTATTGACGGTGATGCGGCGATCGTTGAAAATGGAAAAAATCGCGTTTTAGGTGAGAATTCCAAGATTCATCCTGGTGAACGTATAGAAGTTAAGCGTGGTGCGACCGTGCGATTGCGGCTCCCCGGCGGACGGACGATGAATGTTGTTGATGAGGGCTCTCTTGAACTTCGTTCGTCTCGCGGTGTCTGGGGTGGTTCTAAAATAAAATATGAACTTTTCCTGGAAAAGGGGCGGATTTCGGTAAGCGGTCACGCGTCTAAAGGGGTGGACGGTTCGATCACGACACCATTCGGCGTCGCGGGTATTCGTGGGACGGTCTTCACTCTGGGGGCGGACCGCTCGATGACCTTATCTCTCTATCAAGGTAAGGTCGTGGCAGGAGGTCTCTCGGGAGACACGATCGAGGTTCGTCCTGGAAAGGGGATGGTTATCCGCTCCGGCGGACCCCTTCGTGCCGTTGAACTCCTTGAAGGGCCGGCAATTTTAAAACCGGGTCCGGGTGATAGGCTTGATCACACTGGAAAAATCCGACTTTCTAGAGTCGCTGGCGCGGTATTCTACCGTATCGAAGTCGCCGAAGATGAGAACTTTACTCGTATCATGGGAACTCAGACTGGAGATGAGGTGTTGGGGGTTCCCGCGCTTCCTTTTGATGGCCCGGCGTATGTCCGCGCTGTTGCGATCTCGGGTGATGGTCTTGAGGGTAAGCCGTCGAAGGCGGTGCACTTTCATTCCAAGGCGCATTACAGTACTGGACTATCTCTTCAAAAAGCGAAACGTTATCAAGAGGCGATTGATTCTTTTGAGCGTGCAGGTAAGGGCTATTCCGATGATACGCGCGTTTTGAAGGATCTCGCATGGACGCTGTATTTGGCGGGCGATTGGAGCGGAGCCAAACCGATCTATGAGCGTGTTCTTAAACTGGATCCGACCGATCTGGAGGCGCGTATCGAAGCGGGGCGAACCTTATTTTGGCTCCAAGAGTACGCAGAGTCTGAGCGGCTCTATCGGGAAGTTATCAAGAAAACACCGAAGGATTCCGATGCTCATTGGGGCCTTTCCGATGTTTTGAGGGTTATGGGACGAAAGAACGAGGCGTTAGTCTCCGTCCAGACGGCGTTGCGAATGAATCCCGGCCATCCGTACGCGATGAAGACCCTTCTTGAATTGAAGAAGGGGAAAGACGGAGAGTAGGTGGTTTGAAGAAATTCTTAAATTCAATTACTCGTGATGCAACGGCACGGTTGGCGGCCGTGGGCACTGTATGTCTTTTGGTTTCAGTCATTGGAGGAAAAGGCGTCGAAAGCCTTGATCGACACTTCTACGATGCATTGAGTTCCCGGTCTGCCGAAAATCGGCGTTTAGGGAATTCTCCGGTAGCTGTCATTGAGATCGATGAGCCTAGTATTAAGGCACTGGGCCGCTTTCCTTGGTCGCGTGGGCTTCACGGGCGTTTGTTGGATGCTTTGCATAGCGCCGGGGCTAAGGCCGTCTTGTTCGATGCGATTTTTTCAGAACACGCCGACGAGGTTGGGGATAGGGATTTCGCCGAATCACTTAAGCGTCATCCGATTGCCGTTTTGGCCTCGGCCGGACCGTTGGTGCCGTCTCCGGCGACTCAAGGCGAGCCCTCCCTTTCTTATGGTTTGATGACTCTTGGGGAGATGTTGGATCCGCTTCCCTCCTTTTCTCGTGCGGCGGCGGGAATCGGTCATATTGCCGTTAAACCCGACACGGATGGAGTTCTTCGTCGATACCCGCTGCTCGCCCTTCGTGATGGCGGTGTTTTCCCTTCTATCGCGAAGGCGGGACTAATGATCGCGGGAGACACCAAATCTTTAGCGGGAATTCCGCTCGATTCTGATGGGATGATGCGCATTAATTTCGCGGCAATTTCTCCGGCTTCGATTCCGCGGTTGTCTTATGCCGATGCCCTCACTGCCCCTCGAGAACGGCTTGCCGCCTCTGTCGGTGGTAAAATTGTCGTTGTCCTCGCAAATTTTGCTGGAGGCGGAGATTGGGGCCCAACGCCGCTTTCAACGAAAACTCCGTACGGGTATGTGCATGTGATGGCGTTAACCACAGTGCTTAGTAATTCACATCTGAGATGGGTCGAGCCATGGGCCGCGCTTTTCTTGGCTTTGCTAACGGTTCTCCTCTTGGAGTTTCTGCCGGGCTTCAATACGGCGGGACGCCTTGCGATTCTGACGGTTATGCTCTCTTGCGCGGTTGTCGCGGTTGTAGCGGCGGCGTTTGAGGCGGAGAGATTATTTTTGGCCCCCGGACTCGCTCTTATTAGCGTTCTTCTCTACGGTGTTGGGAAATCCGGATTCGAGTGGGCCCGTTCTTCGCGGCGAGGGGTATTTTTGGAAAACGCGTTGTCGCGTTTTGTCGGAGGACGCCTCGCGCGTTTCGTTATAGGTTCCGGGGGAGTCATTCGTGCCTCTCGGCGGGAAATGACCGTTCTTTTTTGCGACATCACTGATTTTACGCGATTTGCCGAAGAGGCGAGCCCGGACGATATTCAGTTTGCGCTAGGAGCTTTCTACGCCCACACGACCAAGGCCATTGAGGCTAACGGTGGAAATGTCGATAAACTTATCGGGGATGCGGTGATGGCCTATTGGGGATTTCCGCAAGAGGATTCCGACTCCCCGGTGAAGGCCGTTCGCGCCGCGTTGGAGATTCAATCTCGAATTCCGGAACTGACAAGAGAGTTGGGGCGCCTTAACGTTAGACCGTTTCAGTTGCGTGTAGGGATTGCGACGGGGCACATGACTGCAGGGCTTTTTGGAACGCAATCGTTCGCCCAGGTCACGGTTTTTGGGAGGTCTGTTAATCTCGCCAGCCGCTTGCTCGGCGTTGTTGAACGCGAAGGAATTGTGCTTGATCGTTTGACGCATGTTAAAGCGCAGGAGAAGGTTGGTTATCAGGTTCAGGAGTTGGAATCTGTTCGTTTAAAAGGAATTGATAACCCTGTTCCCTGCTTCCTTGTTGGATCCAAGGTCGAATCCTCAATAAAATCCGATCTCTAGAGGGTGTTTCAAACTTCGCTTTTACGTTCTAATGCATATTTAACTGAGCTGGGTTTCTCGGTGTGCACCGGCTCCTCTGTAAAGAGGAGTCAGGCTGCGTCGACTGGTTGAGGCGTCCGTTTGGTTAGAAGAATGGCTCCGAGGCCGAGTCCAAAGAGTACCGCTGTTGGGAGCTCGGCCGCGACAGGAGGCTTCTTCTTAGCTCCGGCATTTCCGCAATTGGAGCCGCCGCCTCCGCACTCTCCGTCACGACCGCCGCCGGCGGCAAAGGAAGAGAAGGGTGCCGCAAGTATGAGTCCGGCCGCAAGAAGCAGGGTCCGGGAGAAATGGATTGTTGTTCGCTGTGTCATACCCATACTATAGACGCAGGGCTTGATTATGGCAAGGAAACAAAAGATAAATCTTTTATCACGTCCACCTCAACTCTTAAGGGAAAGTTAAATGCCGAAAGACCGTTGGGAGCATTGCTAAGTAGGCATTGGAGCGGTACACTCTTTTTCATGCTAGATAAGCGTATTTTTGGTTGTTTTCTTGTTTTTGGATTTGTGACCACGCTGGTTTCCCCTGTATGGAGCCAAACCGGTCTCGATGAGGCGCGTCGTCTTCGCGACGCGGGGGACCATAAAGGAGCTCATACTCTTTACAAGAACGCAGTGCAGGGAAATCCCGGGGATTTAGATCTGCGGGCCGAGGCCGCGAAGGTAGCGGGCTGGGCGGGTGATTACAAAGGGGCTATCGCCGGCTACGATGTCGTTTTATCGAGTCGACCGTTGGACGCCGATGCCCGATTTGGCCGGGCTCTAGTAATCTCGTGGACAGGGGATTATGATCGCGCAGTTGAAGAATTCGACATCATATTAGCTCAGGTCCCGAATTACCTCGATGTCCGTGCCGCTAGGGCGCGTGTCTTGGGATGGGCGAAAAGGTTTCCCGAAGCGGAGGCCGAGTGCCTGCGGTCTCTTGAGGTAAAACCCGGCGACCCTCAATTGGAAAGAGGGCTTCTTGATATCTATCGCTGGTGGGGAAACGGTGAAAAGGGTGCGGCAGCGGCAGACCGACTCTTGGTTCGAAATCCCGAAGATCTCTCCCTGCTTATTTTTTCCGGTATTTTCCATCGTGACCGGGGGGACTATAAGACCGCGATCTCACGTTTGGAAGAGGCATTGAAAATCGCTCCGGATCGTCCCGATCTTAGAGCGCAGATTGGGATGTTGTACGCCAAAGACCAGAAGTTGGACGAAGCAGTTAACGCGCTGCGCCGCTCAATCGAGATCGATGACGGAAATGTCGATAATTACGTTACCCTAGGCCGGGTTCTTGGCTATCAACAACAGATCGACGAATCCATAAAACTTTACGGGAAAGCCTTGGAGCGCGATCCGGAAAATACGGATGCGATGATCGGATTGGGCCGAACCTACGCCTACGGCCGTCACTGGCAGGAAAGTGAAACGGCATTCCAGCGAGCGATCGAAATCAATCCGCGTAACCGTGAAGCCCACGAGGCTCTCGCCTGGTGGAGGGGATTTTCAGCACCGCGGGTGTCCTGGCGTCAGCGCTATCTAAGCGTGCGTGATCGGGAGAGTGAGCGGGATTCTTACGAATGGGCGAACGAAGGTATTTATACGCACAGCTTTGATCCTGAGACCGGTTGGCACGCCTTGGCCGCCTGGGGGACTACGGGTTCGCATGATCGACCCTCCCGTTCGGGAGTCTATCTCCTGGATCATTGGGTGTTCGGAGCGGGTGGGCGAACGCCGTTAGGATACGGCTTGTCCGCGCGGGGTAGGTTTGAACTTCACCGATATAATACCCACGGATTGCGTTCTCATAATTTTGAGGCTGTGGCGTTCGGTAGCGGATTTGGATTGTTGGAAGCCGAATGGGGGGATCATAACCCTGCCTTCCTGGCGTCCAAAGAGCCTTTTGTCATTACCGACTCGGGCGACTTAACCGCGTCGATCGGCTCACTGACAACCTATGCGATCAGCGACGAATGGGACTGGCACCCAGCCTGGTCAGGATTTGTCCAAATGGGATTTTCCGACAGCACGGTGAGTCCGATTGCGAGTCCTTTTTACGAATTGCGCTTGCGCCATCGTCGCTCATGGAAGGGCGCATGGCGATTTGATTACCGCTTGCTGACTTCGTTTCATGCCTTGGACCGTCGTCATGGCCCCGAAATTGCCTACAAGAATTCCTTTCGAGAGAAACTTCAGTACGAGGCGGTCTGGACACCGACTTTTGCCGTTGACGAGGCCTCTGCCATCGAACACTCTCTGCGCGGTTTAATGCGCTACAAGTGGACTCCGGCGTTTAGTTCTTATTTGAACGGCAGCCGCGTCCTCCGGATTGCGGGACAACGGATTACGCTTTGGAATGTCCAAGTGGGCATGGAATGGCGCCTTTAGTTTCGTTATTACTGTTTGCGGGATTGTCCCCGGTATTCGCGGCTGATTCCTTTCCGCTTGTCGCCTCGATTGAGCGGGTGGGGCGTGTCGAAATCCGGGGAAATTCCTTCCTTAGCCGTGGAAAACCTGTGAAGTCGGGTGTTGTTGCGCCTTCACGGGTCCCCGCTCTCGGTGCGTGGTTGGTTTGGAGCTCTGAATTGAGCGAAAAATCAAAGAACCCGCCTGTACTTCGTTTGCTAACTCCGAAAGGGCCGCAGGCCTTGTCCGCGGATTGGAGTGGATGGAAAGAGAGCGCTGGGTGGGTGTACGCCGCTGCGGCCGATGTTACCGACCTGCTTTCCGAAGGATTCACGATTCTTCCACCGCCTGCAGACCCCGTCCATGTTGGTGATCCCGTCCCATACAGCCATTCCGGGTGGGCGTTAATTCGAATTGAAAAACCATCTGGAAAACGATCTTTGAAACGCCGCGTTCGCCTGTATTTAGGTCCAGAGGTTCTACCCCCTGCCGAACTTTATTCGGTTCCGCTCGACGACACCGGAGTCCTTAGCGAAGTCGGCGTGATCGGGGGACATGGAATGCCTGGTAATGCCGCGGGTAATCTACTGAACGGGCTTCCTATTACAGGGGGGCGGGATTGGTCGGGAGCGGCAGGCGAGCGTTGGGACGCTTCGCTTGTAGCGGTATCGGCGAAAGTGCCGTATCAATTAGAATTCGACCCATTGCTTCAGTGGATCGTCCCGGTTGCGGTAGTGACTGTTTCTTCGGAGTCGAAGGAGTGATCTGGAATAAGAGAGTCGCCTGCGGCGCGGCGTTATCAGTTCTTCTCGCATGGGTCGGCTATCCGACGCTGCGTTGGCTAGCGGTTTCCTGGAGAGATAACGATTATTATTCCCACGGTTGGCTTGCCGCGGCGGTAGGACTATTCTTGATGATGCGCGCCTGGCGATACGCGAAGATCGAGAGTGATTTACGATTCGGTGCAGGAATCGGTGTATTGGGTTTTCTGTTGGCAGGCATTGCTTATTTTACCGGACTCAACGCTCTGAGGGCTTGGGGCTTAATTACGATTCTAAGTTCTATCGGGATTGTTGTTTTGGGACGAGCGTGGTGGAACGAGGCCTGGCCCGGAATTGCGGTGGTGGCCTTCGCTGTTCCGATTCCCTTCTTACCCGATATTGTTGCATCGATGACCTTCATGACAACCGCTGTCCTGCGGGGAACCGTCGAGTTGTTAGGGTTGCCTGTTGTATTTAAGGGTCCGCTGTGTACTGTTGGTGAGGCGAGCTTCGTTATCGGGGGAGCTTGCAGCGGGTTTCGCTCCGTAGTCGTTTTAATGCCGATCGTTCTATTGGCCGCGCGGGCGGCAGGTGACAACGCTGCGATTTCACTCTCCCTCGCCGCCGGATCTCCTTTCGCGGCGTTTGCCGCGAATACCCTGCGCGTAGCCTCCTTGCTCGGGGTCGGAGCCCTGTGGGGAGAAGAGGCGGCCATGCGTTTTTGGCATTCTTTTGCTTCCGCGATTTTTTACTTGGCGGCGCTTGGCGGCTTATGGTTGGTACGCAGAATCGTTCTGGTGAGATTTTTTCCCGTTGTGGCGGTACTAGCGATTTTGAGTGTTTCCACGCCTGCAGCCGCCGGCACGCATCAATATATCAGCGACACGAGTCAGTATCTCTATACTTCCAATGAGGCACGGTTTACGACCCGAACGGAGATGTTTCTTGAAGGGAATCTTGAAAAAGTACCGACCTCTCTCGGAGATTGGAAGGGTTATGACGAGCCCACCGGCGACGATAAGGTTCTCTACCTTCGGTTCTACGAAAATTCAGTCCGTAACGCGGGATTGTGGCTTATGGTTGTTAAGGGATATGAGGAATCCACGTTCCATACGCCCGAGGTTTGTTATCTCGATGACGCCTGGACGCTTGAGCAGCGCGGCTACGGACGCCTTTCCTTGCCTGGAGGTGGCGTTGGAGTAAGGAGATTCTTGGCCCGGAGTGCGGAGGGTCATCCCCATCTCGTACTCTACTGGTATTTCTGGAAGAGCGGTGCCCGCGACATCGCGGAGGGGGCGGTGATGTTGCGCGTCTCCGTTGAGATTCGCGACACCGTCAAGCGGGCGGAAGAGGACGCCGTCGACTTTCTTTCCAAGCTAGTGGAAGCTGAATTCGGGCGGAAACCTGTGCCTCGAGGAGCGCTTTTTTCCAAAGACCTACTAAAAATATTGAAACGGGAGTCGGCGGCTAAGCGAGAAGTGACTCCGCTTCCCAAGCGTCTAATTAAAGCCGACCGGAATGCGCGTTCCTGGTTAAAGCGTCAAAGTGTTCCGAATCGCATCGTCCAGCGTCCTTCTCGCGACCGCCGCAACCTATTACTCAGCTATCGGATTCCAGCAGACGCAAAGGCATATCAACATACTTTTTCAAAATCCGCAGCATACGACAACGCGCTCGCCGCCATTGCCTACACGGCGCGTGGAGATTATTC
>JBFIEP010000022.1:0-15129 GCA_041603335.1 Elusimicrobiota bacterium
CGGTCGAGTTGGGCTTCGGGAAGCGGATAGGTCCCCTCTTGTTCGATCGGATTTTGGGTTGCCAGCACCATGAAAAGGTCCGGCAGTGGGTAGGTTGTTTCTCCGATCGTAACCTGTCGTTCCTGCATGGATTCAAGCAGTGCGCTTTGAACTTTTGCCGGCGCGCGGTTGATTTCATCGGCGAGTACGAGATTGGAAAATATGGGCCCTTTCCGAACGAGGTACTTGCTTTCTTTAGGATTGAAGACAAGTGTTCCCGTGAGGTCGGCGGGGAGTAGATCGGGTGTGAACTGGATGCGTTGGAATTGAGCGTCGATCGCTTGTGCGAGCGTGCTAATCGTCAACGTTTTTGCAAGACCGGGAACGCCTTCAAGGAGAACGTGGCTGTTGCCTAGAAGGGCGACGAGAATCCGGTCTAAGAGTTCCTCCTGCCCGACGATGACCTTGCCGAGTTCCTTTTTAAGTCCGGCAATAAAAACACTCTCTGTTTGTACCTTGTCTGAAATTTCCTGGATGTCCGATGCCATTCGTTATTTGCTCCCCTTCTCGATGCTTTTCATTGTTGTTTCAAATAGATCCTTCGCTTTCTTCTTTACCTTTTGCTGCTTGTAGGCCATTTTGGATTCAATTTCGGCAACCTTGTTTTCGTAGTCGGTTCGAATTTTATCCTGCCGCTCTTTGTGCTGCGCGTCTTTCTTTTCCTGAATCCTGCCGAGAGTATGCAGCGCTTGTGTGCGGACGTCGGGATCGACGTCAACGAGGGCTTTTACGATAAATGGTGTGGTCTCGGGATTCGCAATTTCTCCAAGGGCGATGAGTGCCGACATGCGGATCTCCTTTTCCGTATCCCGAAGTGATTTCACGAGATCCATCGCGACTTCGGGGCGGTCGATTTCCTTCATGATTTGAAGCGCGTTGCGTCGTACCGACACTTCGGTATCGATGCGCAGCGTTTGTTCAAGAATTTCGAATGCCTGTGGATCCTGAAGCCGGTAAAGCAGATCGATTGCGGCCCAGCGAACCTGCGGATCCGAATCCTTGGTGGATAAACGTATTTTCGCGAGTTCCACGTCGGACATGACCGGAGGCGGCGCCTCTTCAAGTTCCGCAGGCGGTTCAGGGATTTGCGCTTCGAGTTCTTCGAGTTCCTGCTGAGCGATTTCTTCCGGAGTCGGTCCGACAGGCTGAGACTGCTTATCATAGAGGTAGTAGAGCCCCCCTACAAATACGAAGATCATAATGAATCGGCTCATTATTCCGCGGCCGCCTTCGCCGCGCGCTCGGCTTCGATTTTCCGTTCTTGGTACACGCGCATCTTGTGCTCGTATTGCTCCATTTTTTGGCGGTTGCGCTGCGCGCGCTCCAAGGCCAGGGACTGACGTTTTTCTTCAAGTGTGTTAAGGGTTTTTATCGCTTCGAGGCGCACTCCCTCATCAACATCCCGGAGTAGGCCGCCGATTGCCTTTGCAGATCGGGGGTCCCCGATTGTGCCAAGGGCGCGTAAAGAGGAAAGACGAATATCGGCCTCCGTATCGCGTAAAGCTTGGGTCAGCGCGTAGACCGCATTCGGGTCGTCTGTCCGTTCCTGTAGAATGGCAATAACCTTCAGCTTATTTTGAGGACTGCCGTCGCGTTGAAGCATTTCATAGAGAATTTGATCCGCCTCGGGATACTGCGACTTTACCAGGAGATCTACCGCCTCCCATCGAACATCGGGATTGGTATCCCGGGTAGAGGACTTGATGCGCTGTAACTGTTTCATGGAAAGGACTGGCGGTGGTGCCGCCTCGATTTCAGGAGGGGGTGGTGGAATTTCAAGTGATTCTTCCTCCGCCATTTCTCCAGCGACGCCTCCGGATTGGAGCGCTGCATCACCGCCTTTCTTCGGTTTTAGAACGAATTCTTGGGCGACATAGCCGAGCATCGCCAGTCCGACGATCATGCCGAGATATTTCACGTCATGCCCTCCGCCGGGATATTGAAAATCTTCCGTAAATTTAACATAAAACCTCCTGACCCGCAACGTTAGACCAGATGACCCCGGACACCTAGTCTTTAAGTCCTGAGACTGAGTGGGTCCAATGAGGCCGATCCCCTCCCCGGTCGGCCCTATTGCTGACTTCTCTTTTACCTAATAATGTCAGTAACCATGCGAAAACAATCCCTGCCGATTCGCGCTGTCGCGGTTTCCCTCGTAATCTCCTTACTAATTTCTATTCCTGGACCGAATGTCGCGCGCGCCATCGGAACGGCCGTCCGCGGCCCCGTTGGGAACTCCTCGGTGGTTGTCAGCCCCACCGGTCCTTCTGCTTTGTCACCGGGCCGGATTTCAGGAAGCGGTCTCCTTTCCGTTGCCCCCGTCAATTCACTTGGATTGACTTCAAATCTTCCCACTTTAGCTCCTGCCGTTCTTCCGACCGAGGCTCCTGTCGCGCTTTCCGAAAAGGTCGAAGCTTCACGGCCCAAGGCCGCCATCGTAAGCGAAAGCGTTGTTGCCATCTCCCCATCCGACACCGCTTTACCCAAAAAGGTTCCCGTTGCTGAGAAAAAAGCAGATCCTGTTGTTAAGGCAAAGCTCTCAAGCTTGGGCGAAACGGCCCAAACACTGACTGAATCGGCGGAAACCGCTTCCCCCGTTTCATTGAAATCCGACGCCTCGTTCGATCTGACGGTGAAGCGTTCCGAATCCAACAGTGTTCCTGTTGCCGGAAAATTTTCTCAAGGCCGATCCCGCTTAGCTGTTGCTCCGGCTTCGGTTAATGGCGCCGATAGCCCTGAACCCTCGACTCCGAAGGCAGAGAAGAAAAAGGGAGCGACGGCACGCGGCAACATTCTCTGGTCGGCTTTCTTAGGAGCGCGCGCCGCTCTGACCACATGGTTTGCCGTCGAATTCCTCCAAGGATCGGTTTGGGTCTTTGGATATACGTTCACCACCACCGCAACCTGGGTCGCGATTCCGTTGTTCGTGCTTGCCGGAGCTTCCACTGTCGTTAGTGTTGGATTTGGAGTTCTTGGTTTCCGTATTGCCGGTGCTCTGAAGCGTGAATTTAAAGCTGCCGACGAAGATGAACGCCCTTCGATTTGGACGACTCCGATAGCCACCAAGGACGGCCCTCAAGCCGGATATAATCAGCTCCCCGAGCATGCGAAGACCGTCGTTGATACGCACGCTCAAGCCCGCCTAAAGGGTTGGGAATGGTTTAGAGCCTATCTGCGTCAGGCTGCGAAATTTCACGTTCCCTTCTTGGTTCGGGATTTTGCCTATACCGTTCGAACCGCCTTTGCCGCTGCGGGTCGGGGCATCGGTCTCGTCGGCCGAATGGTTCGGGGCGACAAACGGTTTAATTTCGCGTGGGCGCCCCATAAGAAATATTTCTTTGGTGCCGCTGCCTTCCTTTTATTAGATGGTTTCCTTAGTATGGGAATTCTCTGGCTCCTGCAGCCGCTGCTTGATGCGGGGGTCGCCGCCGCCACAGAAGGAATTGCCGCTTACTTCTCGAAGCTCATGATGTTCTCCGGAGCATTCTTGGTGTTGCTGCTGGCTTACGCCTTTACCGAGCGTCAGCATACGCTGTTCGGCGGTCTTGCAACGGTCTATACGGTACGCGAATTACGCAACGCTTTCCGCGAGAAGTTCACCAATCTGGACATGGGGTTTCATTCCATTAATAAGTCCGGAGAATTGTCGAATCGTTTGCGCGATGATACGGTTCGCTTAGCGAGCAAGGAAGTGATGGTGCGTTACGCCTTGCCCCATTATGTAACCGTCGCTGTCATGAGTATCGTTACGATGTTCTACCTGATTCCAGCTCTTGCGCCGTTGGTCCTACTCGTCGCGATTCCAATCGGGGTTCTTAGCGGCATTTATGGACAAAAGATCGCTTCTTTAAGCCGGGCGCATCAGGACGTTAAGGCCGAAATCACGGGTCACAGCACCGAAGTTTATGAAAACGCGGATGTTATGAAGTCTTTTGCCGCGACGGATTTTGAGACCGAACGTTATGATCAGAAGGCGGATAAGGTAAAGCGCCTCGATACAAAAATCGCCATTCTCTGGGCGAAGTACATGGCGCTCAACGGCGGGTTTTCTGAACTCTTCACACGATTCCTCGTGTTTGGTGCAGGAGCCTGGCTGATCGCGACCGTTATTGGAATGTCTTTCGGGACCGTTACCGCATTCGCAGGGTTTGCCTACATGGTGACCTATTCGCTCGGCGGCATTGTCCAAAACTTTTTGAAGTTCAGCGCCGATGATGGCGCGACCACACGAATTCGTGAGATTTGGGATCAAGCCTCGGCAGTCGCTGAGCCGGCATCCCCGAAGGATGTCGGAAGGTTGAAGGGACGGATTGGATTTAAAGATGTGACGTTCGCTTACGAAGAGAGAGACGGCAGCGGTGAAAAGATGGCACCGGTGCTTAAGAATCTTTCGTTTGAAATCGAACCCGGCCAAACGGTCGCCTTTGTCGGAGAAACCGCATCCGGTAAGAGTACGATTACAAATCTTCTCATGCGCTTCTGGGATCCGGATTCAGGACGCGTCACGATTGACGGTGTCGATCTGAAGGACATGAAGTCCGCTGATTTGCGTAAGAACGTTTCAATGGTTCTGCAGGATAACCGCCTTTTTGATGAGAGTATTCGTTTCAACGTTACCTATGGCTTGAAAGATGTTTCTGATGCTGAGATCGAGAAGGCGCTGCGAATGGCTCAGGCCGACTTCGTGTACGACAAATCGCTTTTCCCCGATGGCCTCGACCAAAATGTGGGTGAAGGCGGCGGTAAACTATCCGGTGGACAGCGTCAGCGCATTGCGATCGCCCGTGCGCTGATTCGCCACGCTCCGATTATGATTTTCGACGAGGCGACCGCATCGTTGGATAACGAGAGCGAGCGTGAAGTCCAAGCTGCGATGCAGCAGCTTCTCGATGAAGGAGAAGGACGCACCTCTATAGTGATCGCGCACCGGCTTTCGACCATCCGCAACGCAGACAAGATTTTCGTGCTCGATCACGGTCAAATTGTTGAGGCGGGCAACTGGGCCGAACTGATGGCGAAGAAGGGCGCTTTCTACAAGATGCGCAAAGCCCGTGAAACAGAAGAGTCCCGCGCGCCGCCAGCGACGGTTAAGGGACAGATTGTCGCGTTTCTCTCTGCCGTTGCAGTCGCCGCCGGAGCGGTTTTTGCAGGACTTTCTTTTCAAGCATCTCTCCCCCTCCTTGCAGCTGGTTTTGTCCCGGTTGCAGTCGCAGCATCGATAGTCGCTCTTGGTTTCCTTTCGACAGGAAGAGCCATTTCAAAGGCAGTAAAGGCCGAGCGAAAGAAATTGCTGGCAGAAGACGAAACCACTGAATTTAAATATGGTGTTTGGTCGGAACCGATCGCGACCGCCGATTCACGCAGCTTGGCCTTCGGAACACTGCCAAAGCACTATCAGGAGTTTATCGATATTCACGAAAACGCTCACCACGATCGCGGCGTTGGTGAAATTCGTGCGACGATCGCTCAATTAGCCGGGTTGCCTGCATTGTTGAAGGCACAATTCAAATCAGCACGTGAAGGCTTTGCTGAGTGGCGCAAACTGATCAAAGAATTTGTTTTCGGAGATAAAGTTTCCCAGCCGTTCCTGAATGGATACCGTAAGCGCATTTACCTGACCGGTGCGTTGATGGTCGCTCATGCCGCTATCACGACCTGGGCCGCCTATTCCGTGGGTCAGATTCTCGATGCAGGAGTCGCGATGGGACTCGCGCAGAGCGCGACCGCGATGGCGTTGGCGACTCCGATGTTATGGCTTGCTGGGCTACTGGCTGTCGGTTCGTTGTTTCAATTCATCTACCTCTATTTTGGCGGCGTCATTAACGCGGGCATCATTGCCGATTACCGCAAGGCGCTCAATCGCCACTTCTCAAAGCAGAAACTGAAGTTCTTTAAGAAGGAAGGTTCGGGTGAAATGTCCGCCCACCTTAACGGTGAGGATCTCGAAATGCTCGCGTCGAAGAACGTTGAGATTCGAATTCCCCTCGCGACCCATGTCGCAACGTTTATACTTGCCTCGATTTTAATGCTCTATACAGCGGGTCCTTTGGGGATCGGCGTATACCTGCTTCCATTCATTCTTGGCGGTGTTAACTCCTATTTCGGCGGAAAATTTGAAAAGGCCCTGAATAAGATGATTAAGGTTCGGGCGGAAATTCTCGGGCTTGGAAAGGAATCCTTGGCGCTCACAAAGGTTGTGAAAGCGTTCGGCGGTGAGAACCAGGAGGCCGAGCGCTACGGTGAGAAAAACAAGGAGCTCACCGATGTGGGGCGCGATGTGTACAAACTCCAGGCGAGCCAATGGATGTTCGAGAGTTCCCTGACCGATCTCTTTACGAAGCATCTGATCTATCTTGCCGGCGCGTGGCTGATCGCCTACGGGGCGGGTTTGACTGCCGGCGGTATTATCGCAACAACGCTCGCCGCCGCCTACATTAAATCGTCGGTCCAAGGAATTTCTAAAAACTGGATTACGTTTAAACAGAAGCGGGGCGGCGCTGCTTACGTGACCGGGCACTTAGCGGCTATGCAGGAAGAAGCCGCGAAGGCTGAAACCGGACCGAAACTTGAAATTCTCCCCGAGATTGAAGGCCGCATTAGTTTTGACAACGTGCAATTCCGCTATAGCGATGATGAGGATGCCGAGATGATTCTTAAGGGAATCAATCTCGAAATTGAACCCGGAGAAACGGTTGCCTTCGTGGGAGCTTCGGGGTCGGGAAAGAGCACGGCTCTCCATCTCGTACAGAAGCTCTACGAGCCGCAGGGCGGCCGCGTCTTGGTTGACGGTAAAGACATCGCGACGCTTGATGGGGATTCGCTTAACGCACAGATCGCGTTGGTCCCCCAGGAACCCCCGTTGTTCCAAAACACGATCCGCTACAACCTGTTGTACGGAATCAAAGCATCGGATGAACAATTGCAGCGGGCGCTCCGTATGGCCGACGCCGAGTTCGTGAATCATCTGCCGCAAGGACTCGACACCATGGTGGGTGAAGCCGGCGATATGTTCTCGGGCGGACAAAAACAGCGCATCGCAATTGCGCGGGCCATCCTGCGCGACGCCAAGATTCTTCTTCTTGACGAAGCGACGTCCGCTCTTGACGGTGCGACCGAAGCCCGCGTACAACGCGCACTCTCCGAGACCGAGCGTCGTCCGACGACCTTGGTCGTCGCGCACAATCTGAATACGATCAAAAATGCAGACCGTATTGTCGTGATGGACCGTGGGGAAATAGTCGAAGTCGGTAAACACGATGAACTGCTCGCGAGGGACGGGCGGTACAAGGAACTTTGGAACGCCAGCCGGGGCGGCGTTACCACGAAAAAGGATTGACGAAGTTTAAGAGTGTCGTTTCTGTCGCCTTGGCGGCCGCCGTGATGTTTACGGCCCCCCCGCCTGTTTTTGTACGTGTTCTCGGGCGTGTGATGAGCCCGGGTGCGCCAACGGCGACGATGACGAAAATCGGGGTGCCGTCCTTAACGGAGTTTTCCCCCACAACGCTTTCTCTTTCT
The DNA here is from genome assembly GCA_041603335.1 of Elusimicrobiota bacterium. GTDB lineage: Bacteria > Elusimicrobiota > Elusimicrobia > UBA1565 > UBA1565 > UBA1565. Next base: position 7,555 of record JBFIEP010000022.1, read on the forward strand.
GCACCGGTTCTAGGAGGAACTCTGCCAACCCTTTCGGTTCCGACCTTCTCTAAAGCTGAAACTATTAGTCCGAAAAATCAAGCAGCGGTTGTTGTTGTCCCCCAAAAACAGGCCGTTGTTGTTCGCCCTTCCGAAAAGAAGAAGGAACCTGCTGTCCGAGCGACACTCCGCTCGATTGCTGTCGTTTCAGAAAAGATTTCCGTCAATTCGGCCGATGCCCCCTCTTCCTCACTGAAGCAGGATTCGGACTTTACCCTCCCCTCTATTCGTCGTAAAGATTCCGTCGTTGATGTTGGCATTGAGGTTAAGGGGCGAGCTTTAAGATCATTCTTGTCTCCGGCGAAAACCGTCAATGCTGCTGATCCTGCGAAAGACGTTCCTCCTGCTGCATACCCAAGAATAAGAGGACAGTTGGTGTGGGGCCTTTGGAATATCTCGGGAGCCATCCCGTATTTGTGGCTTGGTCTCGATATGTTCAGTGGAATGACATGGACTTCTTATCCGCTCGTCGCCTATAGCGCGTTTAATATCTTGTCGGGAATTTCATTTTTGATCCTCGCCGCCAGGATGAAAATTGCGCAGCGTAAGGCCGCCAAGGATGGCAGCACGATGGAGGATCATCTTTCCGCGAACGATTTGCATCAGATCGAACTTCATCGTGCGCAGAGAAGGAAAGGACGTACCGTCCGCCCATTTATTTCTCAAATGCTCGATCAGATCGGGTACCTGTCCGTTGATGTTTTCCGGGCCGGTAGGGCGGTGCTTAATTCCATCGGCCTTGGGAAGCGTTTGGCGGGAGTTGGTGAGTTTTTCTTCGGTGAAAAGAAACTCCGTCCGATGCTCCGTCCTTATCTAACACCCGCGTTAGGGTTGCTGGGGCTCTCCCTTGTTAGCGTTGGCGTTGCAACGGTTGAAGCCCAATTGACAGGAGATCTCTTCAATGTTGCCACGGGAGAAGCGGCTTCGGGAATTGCCGGTTCGATCGCCGCGTTTTTTGGATCCCCGGTTCTCCCCGCTCTTATAGGGACGGTGATGGCGGCAACACTCCTCTACGCGGTCGTGAGCGCCGTGAATTCGTATTACGGTGCAATTCTCAACGAGCGGGTTGCTCACCGATACCGCGGCGAAATTTATAAAAGGATTTGGGATCAGGAAACAACGTATCTGACCAAGACCGGAGCCGCCGTTTTAGCGGATCGATCCCTTATCGATCCGGAACATTTACAGGTAAAAAATCTGGACGTACCGTTGGCCGCTCCTTACTACGCTGTCTATGCCATCGTGGGCGCGGTTACGATGCTCATGACTAACCTGCCTTTGGCGGGGATTGTTCTTGCTGCGGCGATACCGTTAACCCTTTTCATGCGGTGGGCTGCCAAAGCCTACAGCAAGTTAGGTGATGAAGCCCGTGGAACCGAACTCGAGATTAAGGATCTAGGGACGGAATCTTTTGACGGTATTAAAAAAATCCGTACCCACGGGACGGTGAAGTACGAACACGATCGGATGCAGGATGTCGGGGATCGCCAGGCCGCCATCGAGAACAATATGGTGATGGTTAATTCCAAAACCGAAATCGTTAGCGCGATCTCGACGTTTTTCTCTGAGCACTTCATTTACATCCTGGGGAGTGTTCTTCTCGCAGGAGTGGGTTCGTTGGGAATGCCCGCCATTTTTGCTAGCGCTCCGACCTACGGTGAAATAATCCGCATGGCGCTTCTCGCCGGCCTATTTATCTATGGCGTGAGCGGGCTTGCCGAGATCGTGCAATCTCATGCGACCGCCAAAGGTAAGTCCCGCGGGGTCGAAGAATTAATCCATCGCGTTCGTCCAGCGGCGGAGCAGGGCCCATCGGATCCGACGCCTCTCCCTCAGGGTGCTTTGGGAATTGATTTCAAAGATGTCGTGGTTGAATTTCCAGATGGAACTCGGGGACTGGACGGTGCCACTTTCTCTGCTGCACCGGGATCGGTTATCGCTTTGATGGGAGATTCCGGCGGCGGGAAAACAACGGCTGTCGATTTGATTCCTTTGACCGGTCGCGCAACAGCCGGTCAGGTTCGTATCGGGGAAATCCCGATTCAGGATTTAGATCCAACGGTCCTGCGAAACCGGATTTCCTTTATGGATCAGCAAGACGTATTCCCGGGGCGCACCGCGCGGGAACTGTTGACGGAATGGGCGGGTAAACCTGTTGACGACGCAGCCTTAACAGCGGCTCTTAACGCGGCACGTGCAGAATTTGTTCTTACTCGAACCGATGGACTCGATACGATTTTAACGCCGGATACGATGTCCGGCGGAGAACGCCGCCGTTTTTCCCTTGCCGGGGCCTTATTACGTGAAAGCGGTATCATCATCCTGGATGAGCCGACGCGCGGGCTTGATCCCGAAATTGCAGAAGAGGTTAGAGCGTCCATCCTTTCGAATATCAGAGATAGCGGTCGAACGGCGATTCTGATTACCCATGACCTGGGTCTTGCGGAGAAATCCGATCAGATTGTTGTTTTATCGGCGGGAAAAGTTTTGGAGCAAGGTTCGCCCTCAGACCTTTCCGCGAATAAAGAGGGTTGGTTCGGTTCTTTTATTGAGAAGGCACGCCTGCAGGCGGAGTCCGAAGCGGAAGCCGTCGCCGAACAGAAGGAACGGGAAAAGAAATCTTCCGTCGAAGAAGAAGAGGAAGAGGCCGAAGGCGCGCCCGTGTCGGCGGCGCGTACCGCTCTTCAATCAATTCAGACCTTTTTGTTCGGTCATAAGATAGTTCGACCGCTCCTTAAAAAATATTATCGCCAGTTAATTATCGGGATTGTTCTGATTGCAACAACCGCCTTTATCGAAGGCGGAACCAGTTACGCGCTTGGATGGATGCTTGATACGGCGTATGGGTCTTCCGGAGCGGGATGGTCCTTGGTGACGCCCATGTTGTGGTGGGCAGGCGGGCTTTCCGCGTTATTTGTCGTCCGGTCTTATCTTAAATGGAAAGAGTGGCCGCTGACGGGGTTTGCAGAAAACGGGTTTGTCTCCGATTTGCGCGCGTTCGTTTTTGGAAGACTTATGACCAAGCGTATGCCGTTTTACTCCCGGATCCGTTCGGGTAAATTGGCGCAATGGCTGGAAGAAGGCGTCGAGAACATGTCGCTCATCAATATTACGTATCGAATTCCCCTCGCTAAGGCGCTTTTGACGGTGGTGATCGCCAGCGGGTTAATGGCATTCGTGAATTTGCAGATGACTCTTTTGATGCTTCCGGTCCTTGCGGCGGCAAGTTTGTTCAGTGCATGGCTCGGCGGTAAGGCGTTTGCTCTCGGGGAAAGGATAACTGAGCGGCGTACCGAGATTGTGAGCAGTACCAAGGAAGTCATGGCGGGAATCCGTCATTATAAGCGGCTTGGGCGTGTCGACGAGGAGCGCGTTGTCTTTGACGGGCATTCGAATCAATTGCGTCAGCTCGGCGAGAAAGCCGCTGCGATCCATACAGCATCGGGTGTCGGTGCGAGTTCGATTTCTGAGATGGCAACTAAATACGGACTTCTCATTATGGGTGCCTTGAGCGTCGCAGGAGTCTTGTCTTGGGTTGGACTCACGCCCGGTTCGATCATTACCATGATGATGTTGTCCTCGCTTTTTCAGGAAGAGTTTCAAGGTCTTTGGGAAACATGGATCGAATACACGCAGGCGCGGGGTTCGAGTGATCGCGTCGTCGGATGGATTCAGGATGAAGCGGATGTCGATACGAGCGGTTTCCCCGCTTTGGCCCCCATCACGGGTCGGATGGAGATGAAAAATATTTCGTACCGTTATGGCGACAAACTGCCTTTCGCGATGAAGGATGTTTCATTCGAAGTCCTTATCGGAGAAACTGTTTTGATTGCAGGTCCGTCCGGTTCCGGCAAGTCGACCGTGTTGGGAGCGATGCTTGGTTTATTGCGCCCTCATGGAAAAGGAGAAATGTCCCTTGAGACCTCGGATGGCTTTAAAACGCTGAGTGAGCATAATTACGATACCTTCCTCGAGCAGATTGCTGTTGTCGATCAGGAACCCACACTCTTTACCGGATCCTACCGGTTCAATGTAACCTACGGATTAAAACGAACACCGACAGATGCCGAGATCGTTGAGGCGATGTCCTTGGTGGGCGTAGATTTCGTTACTCCTGAAAAATTGGATGAGAAAATTGCGGGCCTCTCCGGCGGCCAGCGCCAACGTCTGAATCTTGCCCGCGCCGTTTTACGCCGACCGAAGATTTTATTCCTCGATGAGCCGACCGCGTATCTTGATCCCAAGCGGAATGAAGATTTTTGGAAAACAGTCTCCCGATTAAAGAGCGGCGATACTTCTTTTGGGAAGCCGACGATCGTCATCGTTTCTCATAACATCCGGGATGTGGCGGAAATTGCCGACCATGTCGTGACTCTCGATGAGGGCGTCGTCGTCGACGACGGGACGCCCCAGGACCTACTGTCTAGAGATACCTTGTTCAAACGCTTGTGGTCCAAGGACGGACCCTCCTAAATCCTGTGGGCCTAAAGGCCTAATTGTGTATGGGACCCTTACATAATTTACTCTTCCCTAGTTGACCGGGTTCGCTCCAATTTTTCCTATTATAATCATAGTGATATGAAGTCTGGCGAAGCGTTCAATAAGGTCTTAGCTTCGGTCGTGGCAATTTCTGTTTTTGCCGCGACTCCGTCTATGGCCGGCCCCATCGGCACGATAGCGGTGAAAGCCCCGATCGGGGGTGCCCCTGTAGGGACTGTTGGAACCACCTTTAATACGCCGGGAATGACGTTTTCCCCCATGGGCGCGAGTGTTAATGCACCGACGTTGACCGGCAGTGTTTTACCGGGCGTCCAGTCGCAAACATTCGGAAACCAGAAGACGGAAGTAACCCCTCAGGCGGACCCGCAGTACATGCCGACGACTTTGTCGAACATCCGGACGCAGATCCCCACGTTGCCGCCTACCACTAGTGCACCGCTTAAGAAAGCCGTGACGGGTCGTGTGCGCCAATTAGTCGAGCATGGCTCTGTGGCGACCGCTCAGGACTTAAAACCGGAAGAACAAGGCAACGACGGCTCCTTGCGCACTGTGCGGGGACAGCGCAATCGTTTAGGCTTGCGCTTCGTTGAATTGCGCAAGGCTTTTGGGCTGCCTACCGATGACGTGGAATTTTCACCTGAAGCGATGGTTTCAGGTGCTCTGAAGGGGCAAGAGGCCGCTTCGGTTGAAATCGTCGGTGCGTCGTCAAACGGTGCCCTGCGTACTCGTAAGGTTTGGACCAGCCGTAGCTATTTGGCCCGCGCCATGTCCCGCTTAACCGGGTTTGTGCAAAACGATTCTCCCGCTTCTTCCCGGGCAAAGGCGACAGCGCCGACTCCGTTGGGTGTTAATTTTTCAATGGAACGCTTGGCCGTTTCGATATTCGGCGGCACGCCTTCTATGATGAATGCGGCCGATGAATCTTCCAACGGCACTGCGGTTGTTGCCCGCGACCACATCATACGGGTGTCCGTGCCGACTCCTGGAACGAAAGTGGGGCAGTCATCCCGGGTTCGTTCTGAATTCACCCCACGACCGCAAGGATCGGTTTTAAATACTTTATTCGGTTCCCCCATCGTACTGCAGACGGCTGCTGTTGCGCGTCAGGCGGTTGTGCACTCATTCTCCAATGATGGACCGCTTCAGACATGGCTGCGCCGCTCCATTGCCCGTGTGAATGCCTACGCGAGTGCCTCCCCTAGCGTTCGTGTTTCCTTCACCATCGGTTCTTCCCGTCGATCCGTCGTTGTTCCATTCCCATCGCTGGCAGCGCGTACAGCGTCGGGATGGGCGGCCTGGTTTTCATCCTTGGTCGTTCCCTTAACCGCCATGTATTTATATTTTGCCGACTCTTTGCGGCCCCGCATGGCGCTGGCTCCTGTCACTCCCCGAACCCGGGCTTGATAGGTTTCCGAAATCACATAATACTATCGTCGTTATGAACGAATCACTGTCGCCCGCGAAGCTGACGGATCGTTTCCTTGCGTATTTTTTCGACCTGATTCCCTTTGTTGTCGGGTATTACGGGACGCTTTACCTATTCATCGTAAAGCTCCAAAAATGGCCTTATTCGCCTGCGGCGATGCAGCGGGCGTTTATTGCGTGGGTGATTCTCTACCTTGTGTATCAAACACTCGGAAATCTCTCGGGAGCCACTATCGGGAAGCGTCTCTTTGGGATTCGCGTTTGCCGAACCGATGGTGAACCCCTGACACCCGTGAAGGCTTTTGTACGCGCTCTGGGATATTTCGTGAGTTCGCCGTTGATGAACCTCGGCTTTCTCTGGGCTTTGTTCCAAGCGGATTCCCGCACATGGCACGATCTTCTGGCCGGCAGCATTGTCGTTGAAGAACAAAAAAAATCCCAGAGTTCGGCTTTTTTAAGTGCGGTCGTTTCATTGTTGGTTTTTTCCGCGATAATGGGTGGAAACGTTTGGTTCTACATGCTGAAGCCTTCCCCCTGGGACGAAAATGCGATTTTAAGGGCGCACCAGGGGTTACAGGTGCTGGGTGCTATCCAGGAGGCCCATCGCCGAAAAACAGGACACTATACGGAGAACCTCGGCGATCTCGCCGTTACGAGCGGCAATCTCGAAGAGTTTCGCCGTTCGATGGCGAAAATTTTTGAACCTAACGGCTTTATCCTTGAGGCCGGAGCTAACGGCTACATCATTCAGGCACGTGCGAAAGACCGCCGCCGGACCCTCGTATCAATCGAAGGCCCCGCGCGTTAGAAATAGGGACTAAGTCCTTAGTTGTTTAGTTGTTGGGATCGGGGACACGAGTTGTGAAATTGCGCCCGGAGTTCTTCCCAAGAATTCAGAAATAGTTTTTACAGAATGCCCTTGTCTGCGTGCTTCACGGCTAAAGGCACGTCGAGCTGGTGTCAGCATATGAGAGCGGGAGGGACTGCGTAGAAGGGATGAAGAAAATCCAAATTCCTTTCTGATATTCTCGGCGATAGTTAATAGATCTAATCCGAATTTAAAATCGTTCCCATCAATTGTATTAAGCTTGGAAAAATCCTCTTTGTTAGGCTTAATTGATTTCTTTAAATCAGAACGTATCTCTGAAAGGTCTTCTTTCTCAAGAGATTCATCCATGTACCGAGCATAGGCGATACGCGCCTCGTGTAACGTGTCTCCAAATAGTGAAAGAGGGTAGTCGGGATCCATGATCCCAGATACGGGGTCATTCTCCCCTCTCAACGCGTGTTCGCCGGACCATTCCCATGTTCTTGGATTTTTAGTGATTCCTGCCCGTATAGGATTTTCGTGAATATACTTCATGAGGGTTTTGAAGTACCGCGTATCGCGACTGGGAATAGCATGAAAGGGCCCCTCAAAGACATGCCCGGTTCGGACATAACGTTTGTTGAAATAGACTGCATATGCCAACTGTATCCTTTGCATAATGCTCGAGAGGGACATCTTCAATCTTTTCATGAGGAAATGAAAATGATTTGGCATCAGGCAGAACGCGTAAATCTGAAAATCCATCTGTTTCTTCGTACTTGCGACTATCTGGAGGAAATGGA
>JBFIEP010000023.1:0-14761 GCA_041603335.1 Elusimicrobiota bacterium
ACCCCGTGACGCTGGGCCGCCCCCTTCGAAAAAAATACAACGCGAATGTTAACTTTGCGGCAATTGGAAAGGACAACAAGGTTTGGATTCGCACGTACGAACGGGGCGTCGAGGACGAGACGCTCGCGTGCGGAACCGGCGTGGTCGCCTCCGCCTGGCTCGTCGGAAAAAAAAGCCCCGTAACCGTTAACGCCCTCGGAGGCACGCTCCGCGTGCGGTTTGACAACAACGGGAAAAACGTTTTCCTTGAGGGACCCGTGCGAAAAATTTACGAGGGAGAGACCCGCCCATGAGATTTGCCGGAACCTTCACCGCTTTAATCACGCCTTTTCACAAAGGGGCTCTCGATGAGAAAGCCCTAAGAAAGCTCATCCAGTTTCAAATTAGATCCGGCGTATCCGGCCTTGTTCCCTGCGGGTCTACCGGAGAAGCGGCCGCCCTGGAACCCGGGGAATACCGCCGCATTGTAGAAATCACCGTTGAAGAATCCAACGGGAAGGTTCCCGTCGTTCCGGGAGTCGGGACCAATTCAACGGATAAAACTATTCTGCAAATAAAATCCGTAGAGAAACTCGGGGTCGACGGGCTTCTGGTGCTCGTTCCCTACTACAGCAAACCGACCCAGGAGGGACTCTATAAGCACTACGCCGCCGTCGCCAAAGCCACAAAACTCCCGATCGTCGTTTACAACATCCCCGGGCGAACTGCGGTTAATCTTCTCCCTGACACTCTCGCCCGCCTTGCATATAAATTCTCAAACATCGTCGCGACCAAGGACGCGACCGGATCGCTCGATCAAGTCGCTGCCGTACTTTCCGCCTGCCCCTACAAATTCACCGTTCTTTCAGGCGATGATGCCCTCACCGTCCCCATGATGTCAATCGGAGCCAGGGGAGTTATCAGCGTAACCTCAAACCTCTATCCGCGTGCGATGGCAAAGATGACCGCTGCGGCGCTTCAAGAGGATTACCGCTCGGCCCGACGGTGGCATGCGAAGATCTATCCGGTTGTCAAAGCCCTCTTTGTCGAGACAAATCCTATTCCGATCAAAGCCGCCATGAAGACCGCAGGATTTGGGGACGGGAAGCCGAGACTGCCTTTAACGCCGCTCACCCCCCAAGGTAAAAAGGTTCTGACGGCGGCCCTCAAGGCTGCAAAGCTCTAATGCCGATGAAGGCTCTGATTTGGATTATTGCGGGGCTGGTGTATCTGCTGTGGCCCTATGATGTCATTCCCGACTTCATAGTTCTTGTCGGATGGGTCGATGATATTCTAATCGCGCTCCTGGCGCTCACCATGGCAGTGCAGAGTCTCAAAAAGAAACTCAAACCCCCGCGGCGCCCCCCCGACATCAAAGAAGACGACGTTATCGACGTCGAAGTGGAAAAAGATTAAACCTTAAGGGAAGGATATTTAACGCCTTGAAGCTTGTGCCTCAGGCGCACTTTTATGTCTGAAAGAATTTCCCCGCGGAATTTATCATCTTCAAGCTGGTGCCATCGAAACGTGGCCTTCTCAGCAAACGGCTGGATATATTTATCGTGCATCGGCCGCACAAACGTCTCATAAAGACGCAGCGTTTCTTCAAGATCAACACGGCGGTGGGACACATCCCGGCGTACACGCCTCAGCAGACGTTCATCGGAAGGGACTTCGATAAACACCGAAAGGTCCAAACGGCTTAAAATGGGCTTATTCTGAAGGACGAACAATCCATCCACAATCACCACCGGCTTGGGCTCGATCTTCTGCTTCCCAATCCGCGCGTGCGTGACATACTCATAGACCGGAGCTTCGATGGCATGGCCCTTGCGCAATTGATCGAGCTGCTTGACCAGCAGCGGGAACTCGATAGAGCTCGGATGGTCGAAATTAAGCTTCTCCGCCTCTGCTTTCGGGAGCCCCCCGTTATCCTTGTAGTACCAGTCCTGGCAGAATACAACGGCCTCGCCCTTCATCCCTTCAACGATAAAATCGGAAAGAACCGACTTCCCAGAGGCACTGCCGCCGCAGATTCCAATCGTCACAACAGGAGACTTCATTAGAAGTGATGGTATCAAATGCTGTAGACTTCACACGTGATTGAATACGTAATTGCCCAGAATCCCGATGACCGGATTATCAAACGGGCCTGCAAGGTGTTATCCGATGGGGGCCTCGTTTGTCTGCCGACCGATTCAAATTGGGTCGTCGTCGCTGATCCAACCTCTAAATCGGGCGTTAAAAAGCTCTACACGCTAAAAAAGGCCGATCCGCAGAAACACTTCAGCGTCTTGTGCGATACCATCGCCAAAGCCATGGAGATTGCCAAAATCGAAACCTCGGCTTTTCGGCTTCTAAAAAAGAAGATCCCCGGCCATTTCACCTTTATTTTCCAAGCGAAAAAATCAATCACCAAGCATTTGGAAGCCTCCAAGCGGGACCATGAGATTGGAATCCGCTTCCCTCCCAGCACCCTGGTTCAAAAACTCATTGAAGCTTACGGGAGCGTTCTGCTCTCAACCAACATCACGCACGAGGTACTCGGACTCGAAGACGAGTCGACCGAAATTTACGGATATCTAATCGGGGACACACTTTCTCATGCCATTGGACACATCCTCGACCCCGGCGAAACGGAGTTCGCAGGACCGAGCACCATCGTAAGCCTGATTGATGAAGCAAACCCTACCGTGATCCGCAGCGGCGCCGGAGATTGGGACTAGATTGCCCATCCCCCCGACCTCGCAAATTCTCATCATCGGCGCCGGCTCCCTGGGAAGGGTACTCGCCGCAAAACTTGAAGACGCCGGGTTTCGTCCCGTTTTTTACCGCCCTCCCGACCGGAAGGCCCTCCCCGATCACGGGATTGTTCAAAACCGGAAAACGGGCGAGAGCCTTCATCACTCCATTCGTTCGATCTCACTGCTGCCCTTCAATCTATCGCCTTTTCAAGCCATCGCCGTCCTCGTACGCTACGAAAGCCTCGCGACCGTTCTCGAGGAACTCGGCCGACGCGATAAGATACCGCCCATCGCGATCTTCACACCCATTTTATTTCCCGCAGAGCTGCAGGCCATCGCCATGCGCGCCTCGACGGCCGCCTGCTTTCCTGAAATCGCCGCCCTTCCTCCAGAAAAAAATCGCGTCGTCTATTCCCTATCCGGCACCCAGGAAGTATTATCGGCAGGCGCAAAACCCGCCGCAGGCGTTCTCTGGGCGGAACTTCTTAAGACCGCCAAGATACCGGCCGCCTTTTCCAACCGTCCTCTAGGGGAACTCTGCGCCAAATATACATTCGGCATCCCCTTGCTCATGGCACTCGAAAAGACGGGCTACAACACAAGAAAACTCGCGGGCAACCGCGACTTGATCAGGACGTCCTGGCACGCTGCGGCCGAAGGCCTTGCGGCCGGACGCTCGAAAGGCTGCCTCCCCCGGGGGTGGATGCAATTTTTAACGCGCTTGCCCGCCGGACCGGTCTCGCTTGGAGCGTCTATTTTATTGAGGATTTTGCCTGTTTTTTCCCGCCGGATGCTCGAGGAACACTTCAAGAAAGTCTCTGAGCAAACACGCCTGGCCTGCGGGCGATTGGCGGCGCTTTCCCCTGAAGGCTCGGCACTGCGCCGATTGATTGGAACCTAAACCATAGAGCCGGTGTCCTACCGGCATGATCCATATACTGCTAGTCGGCGCCGGCATTTTCCTGTTCCAGGCAAGCCGCGAAATCGTAGATCGCTTCTTTAATCTCTACACCATGGACCGGGCGGTCGCCTACGGTCTTTGCGGGGGATTTAGCGTCTGGGCCCTGCTCGCGATCTACTGCGCGCCCTTACTCTGAAGCTGAACGTCTCGCGTTGCTTTAAGGGCGCCTTCCATTGTTTTCGCCCACGTGAGAATTATCTTTTTTTCCACCGGGGTCAACGCCGACTTCCAATGCATCGCCTTGTATTCCCAAGGGGGCATCTCATCTTCTTCAACCACTTCCTGCAGTTCGTGCAAATCCTCCAGGAAATCCTTTTTCCCCATGAAGGGGAAACCCGCGCTCATGTTAAATTCTTTCTTCGCGTGCCGGATATCGCCTTCAACCAATCCCTTTACCGGGGGAACCTTGGAATACAGCGGGACACGGGCCACAACGCCGTGGCAGTCGTAACACTTAGCCTGAAGGATACGGCGGACCTTGCGGTCATAAGATTCTCCGGCAGCGAGAATCGCCGAACACGGTACATTTTGAAAAATGGCCTTAGGATTTTCAGCACAGGGATGCTCGCGCAGCTTCCCTTCAATTGAATTTGCCGGCACGGTGACAAAACGCATCACCGCGAGGAGCCCCACAAGCAGACACGCTCCGTTGAGCACGGCAGTGCGGCTTTTGTCAGTCATGGCTACAGATCAATGCCGCGCTCGGCAAACACACGCAGCTGTTCCAGCGATTTCTCCATCGCCTTAAAGGCCGCCGCCGACTCTTCGCTCGAATGGATTGCATCGCGCGCAACACGGGAAAAACTGGAAACCTGCCGCACCGCGTCTTTATAGCTTCGCGTCTCGAGCGCGGCACGGGCACGCCGCAGCATATCGAGCGCGGCTTGATTGGGCCGGTCTTCTTTTAATTTCAGCATCCGGTAATAAAAGCTGCTCAGAAGAGCATCGGATTCTTCGGTCATGTCCTGAAGTCGCGTATTTTTATCGTTCACAGCCACTAGCATAGCGTTGCTATCGCCGTTTTACAAGATCAATGACCAAAGGAAAATGGTCGGAAACACCCGAACGGTCCATAGGATCAAAACGCCGCGGCCTACCGCGCTTATCCGCCTGATGCTTGGTGCCCTTCGCCAGCCGCACGGATTCCGGGTCAATTCTCCACGCCGCTCCCCCCGTCGGAGCCATATTCTTGGAAACGAGCACCGCGTCGAGAAAGGACCAACTCTTTTTAGGCGGGTAGTAATGCGTCCCCGGACAATCCTTACAACCAATATCCCGGGCGAGGACCCAATGCTCGCTGGCCAAGCGTCCGAAAACGCGATATTGCGCGTCTTCCTCGGCAGTCACATTAAAATCGCCCGCAATCAACATTAGCGAATTAGGGGGCATCCGCCTGCGATAATCATTTAGAAATCGGATTCCCGCCTCACGCAGGCGACGCGGAGCGGCGGGCGACGGGAAGTGCACCACAGACGTCTCAAGCAGGGTTTCCCCGGGCAATTGCAGCTTGGCAACAAGTACGCCGCGCACCAGCACTCCGCCGGGGTCCTTATAAAGAACGGGTTCCTGCACAACGGGAAGGCGGGTGAGAATCGCCTGATCTATCCCGCGGGCATCGTTGCCTTCCAAAAGAATACCCGGTCCGTATTCCGCCGCGGCCAACGGACCTGTCCGCAATTGTTCAAGGACGGCTTTGTTTTCGACCTCTTGGAGCAGCAGAATATCAGGACCCCTCCCGTCGCCGACTTGAAGAATCACCTCGCCAAGACTCTTTAATTTTTTTTGAAGGGTCTCCTCCGACCAATCCCATCTTAAACACTGATCCCGGTAGAGCTTACGCTTCATTGCCCTACAGGAAGCCGCATGCTCCCGCGTCCCTTTTAAATAGGCGGGAAGATAGGCAAGATCATTTTTATCGCGATCGTGTGAAATATCGAAAAGATTCTCGACATTAAATGTCATCACGCTCAAACGTGTAATTTCAGGCTCCGGCTCGGCGCACCCTACAAGCAGCGCCAGGAAAATGAGCCGCCTCACTTGAGCGACTGCAATGGAACCCGACTATCGACTTCAACAACCGTGCGGCCGAGCAGGCGCTCGGCACACCGCTTCCCGTCGAGAATCGTCTCCTCCATGAAGGAGTATTTCCACCCGCCCCACCGCCCGATTGATCGAATCCCCCTCTTTTCAAGTCCCTTCATGATCGTCTCAACCGATGAGGTCCGCGCCCGATCATAGACAACATAGGCGCATTCGATGGGAATCCATAAGGCTGCCGCAATTCGATCGGAACGCTTCAGCACGCCGCATTCCCTAAGCCCCTGAATGGATGCCTTCCGGAGGGCATTGAGATCAACCTTCCGGCCGGGGTTGCGCGAGATCTCAATATACATCGAGGAGGTTCCGCGCGGGCCCAAAGACCGGGAAAAATTCGCCGGAAATCCAACGCGGTAAAAGGGGAATTTTTTCTCCGGGAAATAAATCCAATGCTTGTCGGAAATCCCCGCCCGATCGACACCGAGATTCAGGTTATAAACGGTCACCCATCGCAAACGGCGGCGCGCCGCCTGCACCGCGGGCGGCAATGGCGAGGAAATATCGAGGAACTCGTTAAGAGGCATCGTGTTAACGAGGCGCTCATAACGGACCTCGCCCAGTCCTTCGATCACGGCGATTTTTTCGCGCGTATCGATACGCGTCGCTCGACAATTGAGCTGCAGCGCGCGCTCATCGATTCTAGAGGCCAACGCATCGGGGAGCGCTTGAATCCCTCCCTTTTTCGGGTAGCGGAAAAAAGCGTTATAGCCGAAAAACTTCTTTTGGTCCGTGAGCGCTCCGTACAGGACCTCTTCGGGCTTGGGGCTCGGCAGAAACCGCCCCTGCCACTCCGTTGTCATATCATGCAAAGGGGTTCGCCACAATTTCTCGTTATAGGGCTTCATGAAATGGCGTTCGATGCCGGGGCCGAATGTCTTATCGACCCACTCCCCAAACGAAGGGCTCTTCGATAATTTCCTCGGGCGGCGCTGGTTTTGAAGAAATCCCGCGACGCACTCGGCGACAACATCCGGGGGTAATCCAAAGGTATTTGCCTGGAAGGGATAACGGGTATCGGTCCCGTGGGAATGGATCCAGGTCGAACGCTCGTGCGACGTTAGATTTCCGCGCAGCAAATCCATAATCAACTTCTTTCCGTAAGGGTCGTGGAGATGGAGAAGGTGCCCCGTATGATCGAACAGAAATCCGTCCTTCTTTTCGGTCGCGGCCCTGCCGCCGACCTTATCGCGTTTCTCAACAATGAGGTAGCGGCCTTTTTTCCCAAGGCGGTCCAGGTGGTACGCGGTCGACAGCCCCGCCAGTCCTCCTCCAAGAATCAGCACATCGGTCTTTATCGTCATTCCATATCAACCTTGGTAATCGCATACGCGAGCGTTAACGTAAACGACCCCACCACAAAATAGATCCATAGCGCCCAGGGAGTGCTCACCAGCGTGACAAGCAGCGCGCAAAGCGAAAGGAACGTTGACGCGAGGAGGCACAGGGCAACAATCTGCAGGCGGGAATAGCCCAATCGCTCCAGGCGCAAGGCGAAATGATCCAGGGAACCGCGAAACGGAGAAAGCCCCTTCCGAAGGCGGATAAACATCACATAAAAGGTATCGAACATGGGAATCGCAAGAATAAACAAGGGGGCGAAAACCCCGAGGGGATTCACCTGGGTATAATCGACGCCCATCGCGAGGGCCGAGAGAACGTATCCAAGCAGAAGTGAACCGGAATCTCCCATGAAAATTTTGCGCTTCGCGGAAAAGTTCCACGGTAAAAATCCGAATGCCGCCCCGACCAACGCCGCGGCGGCAAAATTAACATAGACATCCTCGGAGGGCATCGCGATGAATAAAAACCCCAGCGCGGCGACCGCTCCCTGGGAAGCCGCAAGCCCATCCATGATGTCGATGATGTTGAATGCGTTGCAAATACCAACAACCCACAGGAAAGTCAGCACCACAGAAAGGTAATCGGGCTGAACAAAATGCAGTTGGATGCCGAAATATACAAGCACGCCGGCGGCGATGGCCTGAACAAACATCTTGGTTTTCCAATCGAGCCCCTCGGGCTTGCGCAAATCATCGAGAATCCCGAGGAGGAAAACGAATGCTCCGCCGGCCAGCACCGCTCGAAGCCGATAGAGTGTTCCCGTAGGAAAATCCGTTAGAAAGCGCGTCGCGACAAGAGCGCCGGCAAATCCAATCCAAATTCCCACGCCCCCCAATGCCGGGGTGGCGATGGTATGCGTTTTAACATCACTCCCCGGGGTATCGAGCCAATGCATCCGAACCGCAAGGGCTCTTACCAAAGGCGTCGCCGCCCACGAAAGGAGAAATGCGATTCCAACCGTCTTGGCATACAGAATTATATTTTCAGGGTCGCCTGGTAAATTCATCGGATTCGATACAAAGTACATCTCCCTGAAGAATCGAACAACGGGTCCAATAATTTCTTAGAAAACACGGTCCACACCTCTGCACCGTGATCACTGAAGTGGAATACCCCGTACTGCTCATCGAGCCGCCGACCTTCACCGGGAACAAATAATAAGTGGCTATAGCCCTCTCCCTGCAATGTCCGGGCATATGCCGCAGCATTCGTCGCTTGATTCGCCAGTTTCACAAAACGATTCGGGGCCATCGGGGTTGTGATCGTATTTTTTCTCCTTAAGAAATATCCGCGCTGATCTCCCACGACAAGAACGCGGGCATCTTCCGGCAAACGATCCGAGGCCGCGCGGGCACAGGCGTAGTAGGCAAACTTTTCTCCAAGGAATTGGTCGCGGGTTTTCATACCGGTTAAGGAGTCAAAACTGCCCACAGCCGTATTTACGAATAAGAAGAGGGTGAGATTGGTAAAAATGCAGATCGCAACCCCTGCAGTCAACGCATTACGCCATGGCGGGCCCAATCGCTGATGCAGCATGTAAATTCCATTGGCGGCAAGCAGCGACCACAATGGGATCAGCACGACCAGAAAACGGAGTACAACTCCTGTTGAAAACCAAACCGCCCAATGCGCGATGCAGTAGCCTAAAATCCACCGCAAGGCCCGCTTGCGCCACGCCGCCCAAACCACCAACGGGAACGCCGCGAAACTGAGACCCCATCCCAACCCGCCCAGTACGTCAGCCCCGGCTCCAAAACGGGCCGACCCGGTTGCGGCAAGATAAGGAAACTGCATGAGATCGCTAAAGAAATGTCCCTTATCGTGGCCGTATTCGGTGAGAATTTCAAAATAGCGCTGCGCGGCAGTCGCGGCCCAATCAACCCCTTGCAGCGTGAAAAACCGGTAGAAGAACGGGAAAACAGGATCCCCGACGAATATCCAGTTTTTAATTAACCAGGGAAGTCCTGCCGCAGCGGAACAGGAGAAAAACACAAGCCCGTCCTTGAGACGGCTTCGGGTTTCGCGCGCACTCCCTTTTCCAAACCGGCTGTACAGCCACCCCGCGAAAAGAACCAGTCCGATAATAATGGAAAGAATGCCCGCGTAATACTTAGTCCCTATTCCGATTCCGGCAAAAACACCCGAAAGGGCCAGCCATCCGCGCGGCATATCGGGTTCATCGGCATCGATGCGCCAACGAATAAATGAAAACACCGATGCCGTCACCCACAACATGACAATACATTCAACATACGCCGTCGGCGTTAACAGCATAACGGCCGTATGCGTCACGATCATAAAACATGCGAGTAGAACCGCCGTCACCGGGACAAGCCGCTTTCCCGTCTCAAGCGTCCACCAAACACTCAAGAAGGTACCCAGCCAGGTCATCATTTGCGCCAAAAGATCCGAACCCAGAAGAAGAGACAGCGAATAAAACATTTCCCCGTTCTGGGGGAAATGGGAGAACAAAAGGTCCGGTCGAACAATGAGGCGTCCTTCCCGTGCATAGTCGGCGGCAAGCGGTAAGTGATATACGAGCGCGTCATATTGATGCGGCGGGACGAAACAGAGCCAAAGAAGTCCCGCCAACGCAGCCAAAACACCGCCCGCTAACACCGGACGATCCTGCAGTAAATTACGATTGGCGGCTAACGAGGCACCCAGATCGCGCATTTCCGTAAATCCAATCACCCAAAAGGCCCCGAGCAGAAGCGAAACCGACCACGTTTTCAGCCATCCGATAACCGCCAGCAGAAACAGTCCCTGGCTCAACAAACCCAAGCCGAGAGTCGCTCCGACGATTGTTTTCTCGGGCTCTGTCAGTCCCCGAACTCGAAAACTGCGAAGCAGAATACGACCGCATCCTGTCACGGTCAACAAGAGGAAAAGCAGCAATGCCGCAGCCAGGACACCCGGCCAAAGAGAACCGCTCATCGCCTGCAGCAGCATGTGTGCCGAGACCGCGAGGAAAAGGCCCGTGAAAATACGGGGCCAGCGATTATCCAACGCTTGTTGGCTCAGCTTTCTTCCTCTCCCGTCTGGGTTTTAAAATGGCATGCCGATAGAGTCCAAGCCGGCCCAGCATCACCCAAAACATGACACCCAGCGTCTCGACGCCGTAAATAAAACTACGGCGAAAATTGATCGATGACGCTTCTTCGAAATAACGGGCGGACACGGGAATATCCCCAAGCCTGAACCCGAGAAAAGCCACCTGGTGGAGCATCTGCTGATCGAATACAAAATCATCGGAATTTCCTTCCCAAGGGACAACCTCGAGTAATTCACGCGAGTAGGCCCGCATGCCGGAATGCCATTCCCCGAGATTCTGGCCGGACCAAATATTTTCCGTAATACTCATCAGGCGATTGCAGAGGTACTTCCACAACGGCATCCCGCCCGAAAGAGCCTCGCCCCGCGTTCGAATCCGATTTCCGCACACCATGTCACAGACATCATCGGCAATAATTCCAGCTAGATAAGGGGTGAGCCGCGGATCATACTGATAATCGGGATGCAGCATAATCACGACATCCGCACCTCTCGCAAGCGCCTCACGATAACAGGTTTTTTGATTTCCGCCATAGCCCAGATTTTTCTCATGGACAATCGTTGTTAAACCGAGCTTCCTGGAAAGCTCAACGGTGCCGTCGGTCGAGCGGTCATCGACGAGAATGATCTCATCAACGACGTCTTTGGGAATAGCGTTGATCGTCCATTCGAGCGTTGACTCGGCATTGTAGGCCGGAAGCACCGCGATGACTTTTTTTCCCTTAATCATAAGGCTGGCTCCTCAATTCTATAAATCTTGATCTCCGGCCCGCGCCGCACGCCGGCCTCGGGACTCACGTGTTCCAATAGAACGCCTTCGCGGTCAACCTCGGTTAAAAATTTCGACAAGCGCCGAAACCCCTCCGCGTTTGATCCGTAGCTCGTGTAAACAAAATACTCGATCCCCGCTCTCCGTGCCGCGGCGACACCCTCTCGAACATCCAGGACGGAGTGACCGGCTGAAGAGAACTTCACATGCTCCGCGCCGGATTGAAGAATATCGGGATCTTGAGCAATCCGGTGAATCGCATAGCCCCCGCCGGGATGTGTATCCGCCATAATTCTGTACAGCCGGGCACGAGGATGATCTCCGATCTGTTTTAGCAAAGCCTCGATATGCGGCTTGCTCAAATGCAGTTGAGGGGCTGTATGCGGGTTAAAGGTCAGGATCGAAGCCCCCAGAGGAATCGATTTCTCTATCCAGGCGGCCGCTGCAGGCCGGGTATCGGGAAGAACCAGTTCCGAATTGAAAGACCATGATCTAACAACTCCGGGGACAAGGATGACGATTAAGACGAGGGCGCGCACCGCTTCACTGTGCTTAATCTTGAGCAGCAGGGATTCGACTGCGAACGCCGCCAATAGGGCCAAAGCCGGAAACACCGGAATCAGGAACCGGGACCATCCCCCATTGGGAGAACAAGCCAAAAAAATTGCTTGCGCCAATATCGGAATCACCAACACCAGAGCAAGCGCCCGCCGTGATTGATACAGCCAAACCAATCCTCCGAGCGCGAAGAGTCCGCCCACAAATATCGGATCGGCAAAGGCTGCCAGGTTTTTCAGCACAATCACGCCGGCGGGGTCTCCGATAGACGCCATCGCACCCGTATCGGCGATATCCCGCCATGCAGAACGCCAATCAATCAAAACAAACGGTGAACCGATAAAAAATGCCGTTGGGACAACCACGCCGCAGATTGCGAGCAATCGCGGCGATGCTTCACCTGTTTCCAACCAACGGATAGCCCAGACCAGCGGTCCAAGCAAGGCGAGCGGTGCGGCAACGTATTGCGTCGACACGCAGAACCCGGTCGCGGCAGCGCAGGCAAATAAAGAGAAAGCCTTTCCTGAATCCAGATAACGCAGCGCCCAAAACCACGCGAGGGCGGCAAAGAAAAGCATTAGGGAATCCGGTTTCGCGGCATGGGCACTCACAACCAGCGTGGGAGACGCGGCGAGAAAGGCAATAGCCCATAGACCGATCCTGGGACGCTCAAGCACTAACGCGGAACGATAGACTGCGATTAGCGCCAAGGCGCCAAACCCCGCAGACAGTATCCGTGCGATCATAAAGAAGACTCCGGAATTCCACGCAAAGTGCGCCCCGAAATCCGACACGGACCGAAGCATCCCGAAGCCGGACCATCCCACGAAATAGGCCCCGTAAGCGCCAAAGAGCGTATACATCCACAGCGTCGGATATTTAAACAATCGGGGGTTCAAACTCCCGCGACCGAACGAGACCGCGATATTGACATGGTGCGGCTCATCGGCGTTGAAGGATTGCGGCAGTCCATAACTCAATCCCCAAAAACGCAGCCACAGAGCGCACAAAACAACAATCCCCAGAACCACCCAAAACACGCGCCGCTGCATCGGGGGTGCGATCATCCCGAATTCTCCTGCGGCAGCCATTGATCCAGACGGTATGCGGCAAACAAAATCAGAACCGGCATCACGGGAAGGCGATAACGCATTTGGCTAATCACAATCACGTGAACACCGAAGGTCGCAAGAATCATCCAGTAGAGGGGAAACAGTTCGGCGATTCGCCCGCGCAATCCCCAAGCCCCCAAAAATCCAAACACGATTAACGCGGGCTCGGAGCAAAGGCTTACGGCAGCGAGGAACCACGATTTCATACCGATGGTCGCATTCGTATCAGCGGTGGAAGGAACTTCTTTGTTCAGCCGCGGATAGAGGCGCCAGAAATTAAAAGCCTTGTGCACCCACTGACGCAGCGTCTCTCCCGGATGGTCCCGCATCCAGCCTAACGCCGCCTTGCGGTAAAAGGCGTCTTGATCAAATTCCGAAAGGGACTGACCCTGCCGGTAGATTTCCGTATTACGAAACGCCTGGCGGGCGTAGATCGTGTCCTGCTCGTTTAAATCAAAATTCATCGAGCCGTCCAGAAGCGTAATCCCGCCATGGGTATCAAGCGTATAATGCCCAACAAGACCATGATTGCGTACCGCCCACCCGCCCAAAGGGAGAGCCCAAAACAACAGTGCCAGCACTGCCGATTTTGCCGAGTAACGCCGGAGAGCGGAAAGTCCCAAAAGCGCGATCCAAAGCACGAATGCAATCGGAACCCCTTCGGTCCTGCAGAGCCCCGCGGCGGCCCAAAAAACTCCTGCGGTAATCGCCGTAAAAACCGAGGCGCCCCGCTCGGCGATCGATCGAATCGTAAGACCCAGTGCGCATACAACCAAACAGATGTAGAGCGTCTCGGACATCAACAGTCCGGAATAGTAGATGAAGAAGGGATAAATGGCGCCGATCGCCGTTGCGATGAGACCCGCCCGCGCCGACCCCGTTGCCGTTTCCGTTGTTTTCCCAAGCGCCCAAACCGCGGCGACGCCGACAAAGGCCTGGATTAACCGGGCGGCCCAACGGACAGGCCCGAAGATTAAATACGCGGTTCCAAAGACAACAGACGGAAAGGGTGCGACGACCAACCTTTTCCCCTCTGAGCCGAAAGAGAATGTCTCAGACCAAAACACCGCCTGATTGTGCCAACCCGATTCATCCGCCTGATAACTCCTATCGTCCAGAATCAAGGCGAACACAACCCGCACAATCAATGCAGCGACCATCCACGACACGGGCTTTAGAAGGACTTTCGGGATTCTCAATCAAACCACCGAAATCGAACGATCGCCAGGAAGACGGTCGTCCCATCCCGCCAAAACCGGATTTTTTTCCCTTCCGCCGTGCTGCGGGAAGCGTAGCTCACCGCGACTTCGGCGGGGACGAAGCCTTTCCGGATAAGCTTCGCGACGATTTCCCAATCGAGATCGAAGTAGTTGCACTTCCATTCGATCCCCTCCATGCATGAGCGTCGAAACACCTTGTACATCGTGGCGGGATCTGTCAGGGAAACGCCGTATAAAAAATTGAAGAGGGTCGTAAAAACCTTGCCCCCGATATTGATAACCCGGGCGTAAAATTGATCCTTGATGAAACTTCTAAACTGCCAATCTTCGTGTCCCAGGTGCCGGGATCCCAGAACGAAATCCACCTCGCCGGCGATGATGGGGGCCAATAGCTGCGGATAATCCTTCACATCATATTCAAGGTCGGCATCCTGAACGATGATAATATCGCCGGTTGCGGCCTCAAGCGCTACCTTAAGCGCATTTCCTTTCCCTCGAGGCTTCTCTTGATACAGGGCGCGGATCTTTCCGGATTTCTCGTATTCCTCAACGATCGCGCGCGTCCCGTCGGTAGAACCGCTCTCAACAACAATAATTTCCTTCTCCCCTTCAATCTCGACGGCAAGAACTTTATCCAGCAGCTCGCGCGCGGTGCCTGCCTCATCAAAAATAGGGATCAAAATTGAAATTTTCACCGCGAGAGGGCCTCGGGATTGTCCATTAAATAACGAACGGTCCGGCGCAGTCCCTCTTCGATACGGGTCTTAGCCGACCAGCCAAGCGCGCCCATCCGCCGCGTCGCGAGGCGAACCACCGGGCTGTCTCCCGGCCATCCTCTCACTCCACCCGCAAATTTAAGGCGCACATGACTTAACCCCATCTCGGAGATAACAACACGTGCAAGCCTATCGACGCCCATCGATTCC
>JBFIEP010000024.1:0-14357 GCA_041603335.1 Elusimicrobiota bacterium
GCTTGCGATCATCGCATTCATTTCATCCTGCAGTTCCATCAGGTCATCACCCGTCCGTAATGAAACGCGATGCGTGAGATCTCCTGTTGAAACAACCTGGGCAGAGCGTTCGAACCGGTAAATCGGTCCCGCCCAGCGATGGGATACAAATAGTGTGACAAGGCCCATGATCCCGAGGAAGATGATGAGTTTTACACTTCCCATCCGGATGACATCGGTCAGGTCGGACATTCGCCCGGGATCCACTTCTTGGATGAACCGGATCATGTTGTAGTAGATGTCGGCGCCTACGATAATCGCGGTAAAGAAAACAGCCGCGAAAACAACGGCAGCGTACTTCAGCTGCAGGTTGCGCTTAACGAGGACGGTTCTTCTTTGGAAGCTCTGCTTGTCGTCGTTCATCAGGCGACCGCCGATTCTTTTTGGAGTGCGGTTACCGTGTCGAGCAGTGCAAGCCACTCGGGAGTGACGGTCTTGAGCTTTGCGGTGGCTTCTTTAAGGGAAACCGGAACGACCGCGTCACCTTTGAGGGCAACCATTTTCCCGAAATCTCCCGTGATGACAAGCTCGGCTGCCTTGACGCCTACGCGCGTTCCGAGAATCCGGTCAAAAAGCGTCGGGGGGCCGCCGCGTTGGATGTGTCCAATGACCGCAGAGCGTACCTCTAGGCCCGTTTCTTTTTCGAGAACGGCGGTAAGACGGTCGGCAACCGCGCGATCCTTGAGAATTTCGTGCCCGAATTCATCGAGTTCTTTTTCTCCCTCACCCTCGCCGGGAAGTTCAATGGCTTCCGAAGCGACAACGAGTGCCGTGCCGCGCATCGCATGGGCCGCCTTAACTTTTGCGGTCATGTCGGCAACGTCAACGGTTCTTTCCGGGAGGCAGACGTAATCGGCAGGCCCGGCGATCCCCGCAAATAGGGAGACCCAGCCTGCGTGACGTCCCATCACTTCAAGGACCATAACGCGTCCATGGCTGCGTCCGGTGTCGCGGAGCCGCTCCAAGGCTTCAACGGCGTGCGTCGTCGCTGTATCAAACCCAAAGGTGTAGTCGGTTGCGGAGAGATCGTTGTCCATGGTTTTGGGGACGCCGACGACATTGGCACCATGCTCCTCGTAGAGTCTCGCCGCAACACCAAGCGTGTCTTCGCCGCCGCAGGCCACGAGAGCATCGAGGTTTAACTTCTTGAAGGTCTCGAGAACGGCTTCCGGGCCGCCGTCGCGCTTAAAAGGATTTGTGCGGGAGGACCCGAGGATTGTTCCGCCTTTGCCGACAATCTCGTTGACGTCAGCGGGCGTCAGGGGGAATGCGTTGGCTTCAATCGCACCAAGCCAGCCGCGGCGTAAGCCGAGGCATTCTATGCCTTCTTGTGCCGCTCGAAGAACAACCCCCCGAATCGCGGGGTTGAGTCCGGGGCAGTCGCCGCCCCCGGTAAGAATCGCAATGCGTTTCGCCATGAAAAACTCCCAGCGCCGTTAGAAATTTCCGACGTACTTAAACTGCACGATACGTTCGGCTTCACGCGGCGTCCCATTGGAATACGTGCCGCCGTGACCGATTGCCCGGATCGCGAAATCAAAATTGAAATAAGGGGTGAGATAAAATCGAAGGCCGGTGTTTAGCCGGCTGTCGAAAATGTCATTGATCGCGTCCCACTCCGCCATGATCTTAATTTTGTCCCGAAGGTTAAGGCTTAACCCCAGCATCCCGAAAACCGAATTGGAATCAAAATCCGAAATATTCATGCCCGCATGGGCTTGGAGCCCGGGAACTCCGATTTCCTGGGTTCCCACCAGATACACGCCCCGCTGTTTGTGGTCGTAGCGCTTGTTCCCGCGATTGTACAGCGAGCCTTGTCCCTCGTAGCCAAATGCGAAGGCAGGGATGAACCTGTCGCCGTCAAAAAAGCGCATCTTCAGCTGCAGTTCGGGACGCGTCAGTTGAACGGGAGAGTTGTTCCCGATAAGTTTATCGATGTAAAAAGAAACGCCGAGATTGACGCGCGGATAGACGCCAAATCCCAGCCAATCGACGAAGCCTCCCTGCGCGAAAAAGCGGGAGCGGCTTGAAAACCCGCCAAGGTCGAGAACCGCGGAGGTGGGCATATCGATTAGGGTCGTGTCTGGAAGCAGCAGCCCGCCCGAGCCGTCGGAGCCGAGGCCGGAGGGGGCCCCTTCGACGGGAGCGTCACGATCCGCACCATGTTGCGCTGAAACCGGAGCGGTGATGAGTAGGGCGGAAAATAGTACGAGGAAGATCTTCATTATTTCTTGTTCCTCTTCTCAGCGGCTTCAAGGCGCTGGATGGCGAATGTGATCGATCGTTGAACGCCGTCATGCGTCTCTGTTTTCAGTGCTTCCTTGAGTGCCTCGATTGCTTCCTTTCCGGAGCCGACACGGCCGACCACGTTGGCCGCTTGCTGTCTCACGCGGGCGTCTTTGTTCGAGAGGAGTCCTAGAACTGCGGTAATACCGGAGAGATCTCCGAATTTGGCGAGGGTTTGTGCGGTTAGGACGCGTACTTGGGCATCTTCATCTTCAAGCAGCTTTTTAAGCGAGGGAAGCGACTCTTTCGTTCCAACGGAGGCGAGGGCCTGCACCGCTTCGCGCCGGACGTAGAGATCCTCATCGGCAAGAGCCCTTTCAAGAGAGAGGCGCGTTTCTTTGGATCGAATCGCCCGCAAGGCTCCAGCGGCAGCCCGGCGCATGCCCGACTTCTCTTTCGGAGAAATAAGCAGTTCTGCGAGTCGCTTGGCGGCTTCTTGTGCCCGTAAGGACCCCAGGGTTCGTGCGGCGGCGTAGCGAACTCCATCCGCCTCGTCATCCAGGGCTTTAATAAGGGCCTTTACCTTCCCTTCCGCAGTGAGGTTCGCGAAAGCGTTTGCGGCCTGCTGGCGGACCTGCGCGTTTTCATCTTTGAGGAGCATCTTTATAATTAACGTGCCCGCTTCCTTTACGCGGAGTTTCTCAAGCGAGGAAATGGCCCCGGCCCGCACGAATGGGTTTTCGTCTTTAAGGGCTTTGATCAGCGGTTCGGCTCCCTTTTGATTGCGTAAATCCCCGAGGCGATAGGCGCCGCGCCGTCGTACCATGGCATCGGTGCTGCCGAGGTCCTCTATGGCTGCGACGAATGGATCTTTAGGGGGCTCGGGGGCTGCGCTCGGCTCAGCCGCAACGGCCGTGAAGGTTGCGGCCGCAAGGAGGATCGTTACTAGAAGTGCTGGCTTCATATCGCGAGGATACCTTTTGTTTTTAAGGCTTTTCAAGAATTTCCTTTATTTTTTTGTGTAGGGCCGCCATTTCAAATGGTTTCTGCAGCACAGAGATCGCGCCACTCATCATCGCAATACCTTTTTCCCGGACGGTATCGCGACTGGTCATAATGACGATTTTCGGGACTTGGTTGCCTAGTTTTGCTGAAAGTTCCGAAGCGACATGATACCCATCGATGTAGGGCATCATGACATCGAGAAGAACCAGGTCCAATTTTTCTTTTGTAGCGAGTTCCAGGGCCTCTTTTCCGTTTTGGGCGGCGATCACCTCATACCCTTGGAAGTCGAGATCCATTTTAAGGAGCTCGAGAAGGTCCGGATCGTCATCGGCGACTAGGATACGCTTTCTATCTTCCATGCTTTGTCTCCTAAAACTTTTCCGAGTTGGTCAAAGAGGCCGTCTTTAAGAACGACCTTCTCGTCGGTTTCAACAAGCGTCTGCCCGTGTGCCGGTGTATCAAGTTTTATGAACACGGGGATGCGGCCTGGGTGCTTCCGTAAAATCCGTTTGAGATCTTCGAGAAGATCTTCTTCCAGTCCAATTGTAGAAAACTGGAGGGTCAGTGCGCGGGCATATCGGTTGATTGCCATGTCGATCGGCATGATTTCCTCGACGATAAGCTCCGGTGGCGGCTTTATGTCGTCATCGGCGCGAAAATTTGTCGGAAATGACAATCGCCCTGAAACCGAGACGATTGCGTTCGATTTCATTTGCTGGCCAAGTCCCGAGGCATAGGCCTTGGGAAACACCAGCATCGTGATTTCCCCGGTTAGGTCTTCGAGTACGCCGCGGGCCATGGGGTCGCCTTTTCGGGTAATGATTTTCTTAACGGAAGATATCATCCCCGCGAGGCGGATTTGTTTCGGGGCCTCCTCGCCAAGGCCGGGTAATGATTCTAATGTGTGGGACGATACGCAGCCGAGTAAATCCTTGTACCTAACAAGCGGATGGCCGGAAAGGTAGAAGCCAAGTACCGAGCGTTCGTGCTTGAGTAGATCGTGTTCATGCCATGGTTCGATTTTCTCTGAGGACTCATCTCCACTTGCCCGCGCGACCGGGAGATCGGTTCCAAATAGGAGCCCCTGACCTTTTTCGATATCGGCTTTGATGCGGGACTGACGCCCTACGGTCGCTTCAAGGGAGGACATGAGCCGTGCACGCGCCTCTTCGATGCGAAGCCCGGCCATCAGCGAATCCATCCCGCCTGCCATCACTAGGGACTCGAGACATTTTTTATTGGCGGCTTTGAGATCCACGCGGCGGCAGAAATCATCGAGAGACTTAAACGGGCCGTCCGCCTCGCGCACGGCAACGATTGATTCGGCGGCACCATGCCCAACACTTTTTACGGCCGTTAGGCCGAACCGGATTACGGGGCCGTCTTTTTCGTCTTCGATCGCAAATTTCTCGAAAGACCGATTCACGCAGGGGCCGCCAATCGTATAGCCTGCCGATTTGGCGTCTTCGAGATAGGTAACGAGTTTATTTTCTTTCCCTTCAACGGAAACCGCGCTTTTTCCAATTTCGGATGTGAGTAGGGCGGTATAGTATTCAACCGGGAAATTGGCTTTGAGGTAGGCTGTTTGATACGAAAGGGTTCCGTAGGCGACGGTATGGGATTTGTTGAATCCGTATCCGCCGAATTTGAGAATCTGTTCAAAGACCTTGGTCGCGAGCTTGTCGGGAATCTTGTTCTTTTTGCATCCGTCTACGAATTGAGCCCGGAGTTTTTCCATGACTTCGGGAACTTTCTTCCCCATCGCCTTTCGAAGTACGTCCGCTTCTCCGGGGGTAAAGCCGGCGAGAGCTTTGGAAATTGCCATGACCTGTTCCTGGTACACCATGCAGCCGTAGGTGTCTTTTAGGATCGGCTCCATGAGTTTGTGGTCGTAGCGGACCTTCTTCCCGTGTTTGCGTTCAACAAACAAATCCAGCATGCCGCTCGACATCGGGCCCGGTCTATAGAGGGCGATGCAGGCGGAGATGTCTTCGAATCTTGTCGGTTTTAGGCGCCGAAGGAGTTCCCGCATCCCCTCTGAATCAAGCTGGAAAACTCCGAGTGCCTTTCCGGACTGAAGCAGTTCGTAGGATTTCTTATCCCCCGGGGGTATTTTCGAGACACTGAAGTCCGGAATATGGCGGGAGCGAATGAGTTTTTCGGCGTCATCGATAATGGTCAGGTTGCGCAGCCCGAGAAAATCCATCTTGAGAAGTCCGAGTTCCGGCAGCCAATCGCCGTCGTATTGCGTCGTGATGACATCGGACTTTGATGATTTTGCTAGGGGGGCGTATTTTACAACCGCTTCTTTTGTAATGACGATTCCGGCGGCGTGTACGCCTGTGTGCCGCTTTAGACCTTCCAGGTTTTTAGCAAGGTCGAGTAGTTTTTTTGTCTGCGGGTCGGCTGCGGCTTGCTGCAGTTCCGGCACGCCTTCCATCGCTTGGTTGATGGTGTGTCCGAGCGGGATGAGCTTTGCGAGTTTGTCCACCTCCGACAGGGGCACATCCATAACCCGGCCGACATCGCGTATCGCGAGTCTCGCTTTCAGGGAGCCGAACGTGATTATTTGGGCGACGTTATCGTGCCCGTATTTATCGCGAACGTATTCGATCACGCGGGGGCGACCTTCATCGGAAAAATCGATATCAAGGTCCGGCATTGAAACACGGTCCGGATTGAGAAAGCGCTCGAAGAGCAGGTCGTGCTCGATGGGGTCTACCGCGGTAATCCCCAGGGTGTAGCAAACGAGCGCGCCCGCGCCGGATCCGCGGCCGGGGCCAACGGGAATGTCATGCTTTTTCGCCCACAGGATGAAGTCCCAGACGATGAGGAAGTAGCCGGAATACCCCATGCGCTTGATGATGCCAAGCTCGTAATCGAGGCGCTTGAGATAAGTTTCCGACTCGTTGAATCCAAGTTCCTTCAGGCCGTCCCGGCAAAGTTTTTCCAGGTAGCTGTCCTGCGTAAAATTTTCAGGCAAGGGAAAGATCGGGAGAATGGATTCTCCCATAGGAATTTCAAGGTTGCACTTCTCCGCGATTTCCAGCGTGTTGCTGATAGCGTCCGGTGCAAAGTGGAAGATCTTCATCATCTCGGCCGCGCTTTTGTAGTAAAACTCGTGACTTTCAAAGCGCAGCCGATTTGTTTCGGCGATCTTTTTTCCCGTGGAGATGCACACCCGGGCATCATGGGCGACGTAGTCATTTTTTCCAACGTAGTGGCAGTCGTTGGTCGCGATTAGAGGAATCTTGGTTTTCTTGTGAATTTCGAGAAGGGCCTTGAGTGCTGTGCGCTGCTTCTCCAGGCCATGGTCCATGATCTCAAGATAAAACTGGCCGGGTTCCAGAATATCGCGGTACTCCATGGCGAGTTTGACGGCGGCGTTCATGTCGCCTTCGGCGATCTTTTGGTTGAGTTCGGATTTCAGGCAACCGGAAAGAACAATCAGGCCCTTTGAATGCTCCGCGAGAATCTCTTTATCGATCCGGGGATCGTAATAATACCCTTCGAGAAACCCTTTTGACGAAAGGGCCATCAGGTTCTGGTATCCCTCGAAGTTCCGGGCGAGAACGGTAAGGTGGCAATTTGCTTTTTGGGAGCCTCCCCTGTCGAAGCGGCTGCCTTTTGCCAGATACATCTCGGATCCGATAATCGGTTTAATCCCGACTTTTCGGCACCGGGTATAAAATTCGATTGCACCGTAAAGATTCCCGTGATCCGTGCAGGCGATGGCCTTAGCGCCGTCATGGGCAAGGCGTTGGAGGAGATCCGAGGGCCCTTTCCCGGAGGGATCGGACCAGCGTGTGGTTCCGTCCATCAGCGAATATTCGCTGTGGTTGTGAAGGTGGACGAAGTCGCTTTGTGATCCCATGTCGTTGTGGGGTTTGGGCTATTCGGCTATAATTCCGACGTGCCGCGTTCTAGTTCTTTTGGCGAAAAATGCATTCGTAAGCGCGCGATCCATAAAGGTCGCGCGATCAATTTTTTTGTGGACGAGGTTCGTCTTCCAAACGGAAAAACCGCCGTCCGTGAGTATGTCGACCATCCTGGAGCTGTCACTATCATTCCCTTTACCGATCCGAAAACGGTTGTTTTGGTCCGACAATACCGCTATCCGGTCGGAAAAACGACCTACGAACTTCCTGCCGGCAAATTGGATCCCCGTGAGAAGCCTCTGGCCTGCGCCCGTCGGGAATTGCGCGAAGAGACGGGCTATACCGCTCGGCGAATCCGACGAATCCTGACGTTTTGGCCCGCTCCGGCATTTTCCAACGAATCAATGTACATTTACCGCGCTGAAGGCCTGAAATCCGGATTAATGAATCCTGACGACGACGAATTTATTGATGCTGTCAAAATCCCGTTTAAAAAAGCGCTCGATTGGGTTTATTCGGGCCGGATTAAGGACGCGAAAACCATGATCGGACTGCTTGCCTGCGCCACGAAACGACCCTAGCGACGCACGAAAGTATATCAATTTTTCCCGTCGGGCCGACGACGATGACACCCGAAGAAATTCAATCCTGGAAACCCTTTTTAAAGAGAATCCCTCTCTTTAAGGACCTCGCTGAGGATGATCTCGAGCGCGTTGCGGTGCTGCTTAAGCCGCTGTCCTTGCCCCGGGGCAGCACGTTGTTCCATCAGGGTGACGCGGCTGATGCGTTTTATGTCATTACGTCGGGGCATGTTGAAATGCGGACCGAGCGGCAGGGGCGAGACGCCGTTTCGGGGTATGCCGGCCGCGGTGACACCTTGGGAGAGCTGGCGTTATTGACCGGAGAGCCTCGCGCGTTTACCACAGTGCTGGAGGCGACAAGCGAGTTTTTAGTCCTCTCAAAAGAGGATTTTGCAAACGTTCTCCGTGATACCCCCTCTATTCTTCTCCAGCTGTCGCGAACCCTCTCCAATCGTCTAGTCCAGGGAACGCGTTCGACCGGTTCGCGGCCGACCCTGCACCCCCGCATGCTCGCGGTTGTAGCGCCCGTTGCGGCTCCAACGCGGCGGTTTTTTTTCGCCGCATTTGCCGCATCTCTTGTTGAGCAAACTCGCCGCAAGGTGCTGCTCGTCGATTTTTGCGTCGACGGAGGGCCTGGGGGATTAGCGAAAATGTTCGGGCTTAAGCCCCGGATTGTGGCCGAGGAGGATTTACGCGGACGCGATTTCCACGATCCGCAGCTTTTAAGCGATTTCGTCCAGGTCCATCCCTCGGGTTTGGGAATACTAACGCTTGATCCTAAAGCGCTTTCCGGCCGGTTGTTCCGGAGTATTTTCCTGCTCATGAATTTGCTGCGCGATCATTGCGATGCCGCCGTACTGGCTTTAGAAAACCCGCATGATGATGTCGAGAAATCGGTTCTCTATGAAGCGGATCAATGGGTCCTTGTCGGTGACTCCGATTCTATTGATGCGTTCCAGCGGACGGAACTTGAACTATTGGGTTATGCTCCGGAAGCCAACCGCCTTGTCGATGTTTGGCTGGGCGACCGGATGCCCAAGGAGGCGGCTCTTGCTTCGCGGCTTGAATGGATGAGGGTCGCCTGGCCGGCCGAGTTGGCATCACGTGTTGACCGGGGGGATTCCCCGTTCGGCGTGCTTAATGAATTTCCAGCCGCGCAGCGGGGGATTGAGAGTCTCGCTCGCCGCTATGCGCGTCTGCGGGTCGGGGTCGCACTTGGAACCGGTGCGGCGTTGGGCTACGCCTTGATCGGAATTCTCAAGGAATTTGAACGCGAACACATTCCGATAGACTTGGTTGCCGGAACTTCCATGGGATCGCTTGTCGGCGGGATGTTTTCACTGGGGATGTCCGGTCAGGAAATTGAAACGCTTGCCACGTCGGTTGATAAGGCATGGCTTTACGAAAATTTATTTTGGGATATGACGCTCCCCCGTTCCGGATTTTTTTCGGGGACGACCTTGCTTCGATTTATCCGTTCGTATTTTGGGAATAAAGAATTTGTCGATTTAGAGAGGCCGTTTCGCTGCGTCGCGACCGATATTGAAACCGGAGAAGAGGTTGTTTTTCAGGATGGCCCTGTTGCAGAAGCCATTCGCTGCAGCTGCGGTATTCCCATGATTTTCAACCCGTATCCTTATCGTGGGAAATTTCTTGTTGATGGGGGACTGGTCGATCCGGTCCCGGTGAAAGTGGTCAGCCAGATGGGGGCCGATATCCTCGTGTCGGTGAACCTCACCATGCCTGCGGGGGAGCGGAAATCGGCGCTGCGAAAGAGCCGGACGGAGGGGGGAAAATTGAGCCTGGATCTTTCAAGGCTTAAGGACCTGACCCTGCCGACGGCGCTCCAATCTCCCAACATGCTGCAGGTTCTATTTCAGACGATTTATACGATGGAATACGAAATTGCCAAATCCCGGGCGGGGCTTTCGCATGTGAATATCCACCCGGATCTTTCCCGGTTCTCCTGGACGGAGATGCACCGTGCCAAGGAGATTATTGCTGCGGGAGAAGAGGTTGCGGCAACCGTTATTCCAAAATTAAAGGGGATGCTTCCGTTTTTTTCCGACTCGTGCCGTTTGGATTTGAGGGGCAAGGGTTGGGGAAGCAGTTAGGTCCTCCGTCCCCCGGCAACATCCCTTTTCTATAAGGTAAAATACGCCCGTCGTTATCCCACTCTAGAAGGAAGATTTATGACCGCTATCATGACAAAAGCCACACCAGGAAAATCGCTGGAAAAAATTTCTGAGCTCCTCGGTTCCGACGCCGAAGATCTCCTCAACTACAAGTGTTCCAAGATCACGAAGGATCAGATCCATACAACGGGTCCGGATTTTGTTGATCGCGTTTTTGGACCTTCCAATCGCTCCCCGCGGGTTCTCAGCAGTCTTCAGCGGGTATTCGATCACGGACGTCTTGGCGGCACAGGTTATGTTTCGATCCTTCCCGTTGACCAAGGCATTGAGCATTCGGCCGGCGCATCGTTTGCCAAGAACCCGGCTTATTTTGATCCTGAAAATATCGTTAAGCTTGCGATCGAAGGCGGATGCAACGCGGTGGCTTCCACAGCGGGTGTACTCGCTTCGGTTTCCCGCAGGTACGCGCATAAGATTCCGTTTATCGTGAAGTTCAATCACAATGAAATGTTAACGGCGCCTAACACCTTCGACCAGATTTCATTCGGGTCGATCGAGCAGGCGTATGATATGGGCGCGGCCGCCGTTGGAGCGACCATTTATTTCGGATCACCCGAAAGCAACCGTCAGATTCAGGAAGTCGCGCAGTCATTTCAATTGGCTCACGAGCTCGGCATGGGGACGGTGTTGTGGTGCTACCTCCGTTCTTCGGAGTTTAAGAAGGACGGCGTTGATTATCACAGCTCCGCGGATCTTACGGGTCAAGCGAATCATCTCGGCGTGACGATTGAGGCCGACATCATTAAGCAGAAGCTTCCGACGAACAACGGCGGCTATAAGGCGCTTAATATGGGAGACAGCAGCTACGGAAAGTTTGACGGCCGCATGTATGACGACCTTTGCACGGATCATCCGATCGATCTCTGCCGCTACCAGGTTCTTAATGACTACAGCGGGCGCATGGGACTTATTAATTCGGGCGGCGCTTCGGGCAAGAACGATTTCGCCGACGCAGCGAAGACCGCTGTGATTAACAAGCGTGCCGGCGGTATCGGACTTATCTCGGGACGCAAGGCCTTCCAGCGTCCGATGAAGGAAGGTGTCGATCTTCTTAACACCATTCAGGATGTTTATCTTAACGACGGGATTACAATCGCGTGAGCCGGTACGCGGTTGCCGTCGCGGCGGTGTTAGTATTCGCTGCGTGTGCTAAGAAAGACGCATCCGCCCCGAATGCGGGGGCAAATCCATTTCAGAATAAGGAGGCTGTACCGACAATGTCTGGTAACGAAACAACCACCGCTTCAGGTTTAAAGTATGTCGACGAGCAGGAAGGAACGGGCGCGAGTCCCGAGTCGGGACAGACGGTGACCGTTCATTATACGGGCACGCTGACCGATGGAACGAAGTTCGATAGTTCCGTGGATCGCGGGCAGCCGTTTCAGTTTAAGATCGGTATCGGTCAGGTTATTAAGGGCTGGGATGAGGGCGTGCTGTCGATGAAAATCGGCGGTAAGCGTAAGCTG
Source organism: Elusimicrobiota bacterium (assembly GCA_041603335.1). Lineage (GTDB taxonomy): Bacteria > Elusimicrobiota > Elusimicrobia > UBA1565 > UBA1565 > UBA1565. The sequence continues at coordinate 11,391 of JBFIEP010000024.1, forward strand.
ATTATTCCGCCGGACCTGGGCTATGGAGCCAACGGCGCCGGCGGCGTTATCCCGCCGAATGCGACGCTCAATTTCGACGTTGAACTGCTTGGCGTAGAATAAGGGTTTCTTAGGTGCCACGTTGGGCGATGCGGCGGAAGGCTTCCAGCCGTTTGTCGGCTTCGTCGCGCTTGCGTTTGAGGCGTTTCGAGTAGCCCAGATTCGGCAGGTACTCTAAGAGGAATTTATCTAGTTTGGCCCGCCAGCCGGTCGCGCTTTTAGTCCCCTCGGCGGCTTTTAGAGGCGCGTCCCGGTAGTCCTGAATCACATCGGGAAGCTGTTTCGAGGCGTTTCTAACCTCTCTGGAGAGCTGCTCCGCTTCGGCCCAGCCGCGGGGGTCCCCCCCTAAGAGTTGTGCGGCGCGCATTCCTTTTTTAATGCTGACTTCGAGCCGGCGTTCGAGTTTTATCCCCGCCTCCAAAAAAGAGGCTTTTTCGGCTTCGGCAACAGGCACCTGGGCGACGGCGCTGCGAAGGGGTTGGGTTAAAAATCCCCGCTGAGAAGTGAGGCGTTGGATTGTTTCTTCGAGAGACGCGATTGCGATCCATCGCGCGGCGTTTTGGCGAAGCGCGGATAGCTTTTTTATCCGATTTCGGGTGATGCCCTTTGGGTTTTTTGTTTTTTCGGCTTCCCGATCGAAATCAGAAAGGGCGATTTCCGCCTTTTCAAGCGCCGCGAGCCGACGCGCGAAGCCGGGGTCTATGGAAAGTTTGGAGGCTAGTTGTTCGAGTTCGCTTTGGATCTTTGGGTTGGCGAGATCTTCTTTAGAATATTCCTTCCCCAGAGTCCTGGCGACGGACCAGGCCCGGTGCAGTCTCGCGGCGGCGCCTAAGCGGTCGATGTCGTAGCGGAGTCCGTAGTAAGGGTGACGCAGTGTCGGGTAGTCCAGTTTTCCCGTTTCGACAAGATTCGGCGCGCCGGGGGCTTTGCGGCGATTGAGTCCGCTTTGCAGTGTCATGACATCCGGAGAGTATCCGGTTACGTTCCCCGATCCGAGACGGTCATAGAGTCCGGCGCTCGCGTCGACCGTTCCGCCGGGGCCGGGGGCATCTCCCGGAGTAATTCCCTTTTGCTGCGCCCATCGGCCTGCGTTGTCTGTTCGCGATATTTTGTTGCCGCGCTGGGAGTCCTTCCCGATAAAGAGCGCGTTGATAATCGATTGCCGGTCTTCGTTGTCGAGTTCGTCCATCTGCTCCATGGAGCCGGCGAACTTGGAGGCGTGCTTCAGGCGCCCGTAAATTCCTTTGGAGTCCTCCGGATTTAGCTCCAGAAATCGCTCCATGTCTTTACTAAGGGAGTTTTCGAAAATTTTATTCCCTGCGGCATCGTCTTTAGCAAACCCGATCGCCAGATGCGCGGCAGCCTCAGGATTCCCGTTGACCCATTTCTTGAGATCGCGCAGGGCGGTCTCCGGATCGGCAGACTTTGTAAATTGTGCTCCGAGACTGGATTTTAAAATGCGCGCCGCGACGATCTCGGCTATTTCAGGATCATCCTTGAGGCGGTCCTTCATTTGTCGGACAAGGTCGGATTCGGACGTGTCGGCCGCCCGTCCCTGGATGGATGTTGGTGCGGCCGCGTTTGCCGCTTGGACCGGGGAGAATGCAAGCAAGAGGAGTGCCGCGATCATTTGAACTGGAAAACAGTTTTCTTCCCAAAGAGGACACTGCCCTTTTCGGTTAAGGTCGCTTTCCCCAGCGGAGCGTCTGCGGCAGGCATTTGTTTTTTAAGCTTGGTTTTCAAATCGTAGAAGTTGTAGACGAGCGGTTTGTCGATTCCGCTCCCAAGGATCATGACAAACCGTCCGTTTTTTGTGAGTTCAAACCGCTCTATGCGGTCGAGTTCCGGTGTCGCCAGGACCCGGTTGCCTGTGAAGGTGTAGGCGGCAGCGCTCCACCCATCAAAGCCGCGCTCGAGTACCACCATGGATTCTCCGTCCGAGGAAAGCCGAACCGGCGGCAGGTTTTCGGGGGCGTCGACAATGTCACCCTTCCACAAAACTTGACCGTCTGTGCCGAGGTAAACAAACGTGCGGGAGGAAGAAAGCACCTCGTCGTCCCGTCCCCGGCGGATGAATTCGACCCGCTGCCAGTGCCAGGCGAATCTGCCCGATTCCGAGACGCCTCCGAGCATGATGCGTTCGTTAATGAGCCCCGCTCCGGCGTTCTCTTTCCATCTTCCGAGACCGATTTCATTGATGAGGGACCCATCGAATCCATAGAGAAGCAGGGAGGCTTCGGTCTGTACCCAGCGGCGGGCGGACTCCTCCTCCTTCTGCTCTTGTTCTGCTGGGGTGTCCGGCTTTGCGAAGGCCGTTCCCGCTAGCAGCAGGAAGATGGCCAGCGTTTTCAACGGGAACGCACCTTGAAGGGAGCGTCCGATTTTCGATAAAGCTGGACGGCGTAGGGTTGGGTAAAGGCTTGAATGACAAACCCGCCCGGCGCAGGTTTCTTTTCGCGCCAACCGAGAATGACAGAGCCCTCTTCAAGGGCGGGGGGCAGAAATTCTATACCGTAGCCTCCCGTGTTGCGTGAGCCCAGAAAAACGACAAGGGCTGTATATTTTGAAAAGTCCACGCCGGGGGCTTCGCTTCCGATTCTTTCCATCCACACGGATTTCCAAGCCTCTTCAGATTCAATGAGGAGTGCGGTCTCTGCGGAATTGCTGTTTCCGCCCTTCCAAAAGGAGGGTCCGTCCTCTCGCTGCGTCACTATCAGGGATGCTGGATCTTGCATGGTTTTCTTTTTCTCCGGAGGCGTTTTTGCCATTCCCATTGATAACACGACGGCGGTAAACATTAGAAATAGTGTAATCGATCTCATTCGTCGCGGCCTCCGATCAGGAGCGAGGGGATTCTCAGTGTGGGTTGTCCGTCGGAGACAGGAACGCCTTGTCCTTGTTTTCCGCAGGTTCCTACGCCCCAGCCGA
>JBFIEP010000025.1:0-13888 GCA_041603335.1 Elusimicrobiota bacterium
CTTGCAACAACGGTGATGCCGAGGTCGTTTGCGCGTTCCAGAAATTCTTCTCTATCAAAAATCATGGTTCTTCCGGCTTCAATTGACAGTGCTGTTGCGCCTGCGTCTCTTAGCGTGTCTAGGGTGTCAAGACCGATGACCGGCAGGTCAAATCGGAAGTCTTGTTTTGGTTTTGCGACTTTAACTAAAACGAGACCGTTTTTTTTGGGTGTCGTTCCTTTTGTCCCGACGAGTTCCGCCGCACGCATAACCGCGGCGTCGGTTCCCTCCATCGCCTCGACGGCGATAATCGCACGTTCTTTAACGACAACGCTTTGTCCGATGTCAAAGCCCGCGGAGGCTTTCGCGGCGCCGATACCGAGTTCAATGTCGGAGGCCTCTTGTTTCGTCGGGGAGCGGCGGGATAATACTCCAGCGCTGGGGATAAGGTCTGAAAGAAAAGTCGCCGAGGAGATGAGTGTCATCCCCTCTTTTGTAAATTCATCGGCGATCGCAGATAGGATTGTGTCGGTGCGGCGGTCCTTGAGCGTCGCCAGTATTTTTACCGCCCTAAGATCGGGCATCACCCCGCCAAAGAGGGATTTATGTTGAACCTTCCCCGCCATCACCACCCTTTCAACCCCCGCTTTTTTGAGTACGGAAAGGGGGCCGTTTACTTGTCCGAGTTTAAACGGGTGGTAGCCATCGACGAGAGCCGAAAGGCTCTCGTCGGTGACTCCCTTGAGCGCAATCGCGATGACGCGCTGACCCTGTTTCTTGGCCTCGCGCGTGAATAAGATCGGAAAGCGTCCGGATCCCGCGATAAGGCCGATCGGTGCTTGACTCAGGCCGCGACTTCTTCTCCCTGCGTCGTTTTCTCGACTGCCGCAGGGCGCGTGACTCCGCGGGTCTTTAAGGATTCTTCAATGAACGTGATCATTCCATTTGCGGCGGCGGACGGGTTCCCGCGCTTAGCCTTCGCGATCCCTTCTTCTAGGGAGTCGGTGGATAGGAATATATCTCTGTAGGCGCGCCGAACGGATTTAACGTCTTCGATGGGGAGGCCTGAGCGGCGCAGCCCAACAACATTGACGCCGCGAAGCACGGCTCGGTCCCCTTGAGCCAGGCAGTACGGCGGAATGTCCTTGCCCACCTTCGCTCCCGCCGAGAGCATGGCTCCATTCCCCACGCGCACGAACTGGTGTACGCCGACATGGGCCGACAGAATGCAGCCGTCGCCAAGGGTGACATGGCCCGCAAGCGCTGCAAATGAAACCATGATCACATTGTCTCCGATGACGCAGTCATGTGCGACATGCGTGAACGCGCAAAACAGTCCGTTAGAACCAATGCGTGTTTGTCCGGTTGCTTTCGTTCCGCGGTTGATCTGGCAGTATTCCCGAATCGTGTTGTTGTCTCCCATGCGCAACGGGGCGGCTTCGCCTTCGAACTTGAGGTCCTGAGGCTCTGTTCCTACCGAGGCATGATGGAAGATCCGGTTGTTTTTTCCGATCTCCGCGAACTCGATGACGGCATGGGTTCCAACGCTCGAGCCTTCTCCAATGGTTACGCCTTCACCGATGACCGCGTACGCTCCGACTTCGACAGACTCATGCAGCTTCGCACTTTCGTGAATGATGGCGGTGGAATGAATGGCCATCTTATTTTTTGTCGGTGAGAACGAAAGACATTTGCGCTTCCGTTGCAAGTTTTCCATCGACATAAGCCTTTCCGGTGAACTTGCCGGCGCGACCGCCGAGTTTAATGACTTCAATATCCAGCTTGAGAACGTCGCCGGGCATGACCGGCTTGCGGAATTTAGCTCCTTCGATCCCCAGGAAAAATGCGATCTTGTTTTCAAATCCGCCCGCGGATAAAAGCATGACGCAGGCTGTTTGTGCGAGCGCCTCAATGACAAGGACTCCGGGCATGATCGGTTGGCCGGGGAAGTGTCCGTTGAAGAAATCTTCATTGATCGTGACGCACTTCGTGCCAACGGCGCGTTTGTTCTCTTCCATGACGTCGACTTTATCAACGAGAAGGAATGGGTATCGATGTGGAATTGCGGCCTGAACTCCCAATGTGTCGATCGTTCGGACCGGCGCTGCATCAGCGGCGGTGGTTTTTTCGGCGGTATCAGTGCTCATCATTATCCCCCTGTATCTACTAAGCGTGTTCTGCCTTGCCGCGCATTTTTATGGCGGCCTGATTGAGTAATTTTGCGAACTCAATATTGTGGGCGTGGCCTGGACGCGTCACCTCGATCTTGACCTTAAAGAGAGAGCGGCCGATAAGGGAAAGATCTCCGATTAGGTCCAGGACCTTGTGCCGTACGAATTCGTCTTCAAAACGGAGGCCGTCTGGAGTTGTGTGGATTTTGTCCTGTCCGATGACGATCGCGTTTTCAAGGCTGCCCCCCTGGGCGAGACCTTGGGATTTTAAATATTCAACCTCATGCTCGAAGCAGAAGGTTCGGGCTCCCGCGAGTTCAGACACATAGGACTCTTGATCGACACGAACTGAAAGATCGAGCCGGGGTACAAGCGGATGATCGTGTATCAGGGATGCCTTGACATCAAAGTGTTCCGCTGGGAGGGCACGGTAAACAGTTCCTTTGTCTTCGTAGGTAACCTCTTCGGGAATAACGAGGTAGCGCTTGGGCTCATCGAAACGGGTTACACCCCCTCTAAGAAGGGCTTTGAAAAAGGGAAGCGAAGACCCGTCCATCGCGGGCGGTTCATTGGTGGAAACCAGGATGTCGACGTTGTCGATGCCGAGTCCCACCAGAGCTGATAGGACATGCTCGACAGTGTGGACCTTCGCATCTCCAAGCCCTAGGTTTGTGCCGCGAAGTGTTGCCACGACAAAACCAAGGCGTGCCGGGATCATTGGGGATCCCGGTAAATCGGTCCGGAAGAAGCGGATGCCCGCATTCGCGGGTGCGGGACGAAATACAAGTTTCGAGGGATTGCCGGTATGCAGCCCGATCCCTTCGAGTGTTGTTTCCGTCGCGACAGTTGTTTGAGCTTCGAGTTTATCCTTCAGCATGTGCAGCCTCCTTCCCTTCTTCTTTCCCCAGCATCGCTTTAAATTTTTTAAGCGCGCCGTACATCTCGGGGAGTTTGTTCATCAGGGCTTGCAGTTTCATGGCTTCCCTGTGGGGCCGGGCCGGAGAGCCGAACATAATTGATTTTGGAGCGACATCGCTCATGACTCCGGTTTGAGCGGTAATGATCGCGCCATCTCCAATTTTCAGATGACCGGCAAGGCCGACTTGTCCCGCAAGAATTACCTGGCGGCCCAGTTTGCTTGTTCCGGCCATTCCGGTCTGGGAGATGATGAGGCAGTTTGGTCCGGTCGTGCAGTTGTGTCCGACCTGAACAAGATTGTCTATCTTCGTGCCGGCGCCGATTCGGGTCTCTCCGGTCACGGCGCGATCAATGGTGACATTTGAATGAATCTCGCAATCGTTTTCAATAACGACGCGCCCCACTTGAGAAATTTTGTGGTGGGTTCCGGTTTCGGGATCGGTCCAGTAGCCGTAGCCCTCGGATCCAACCACCGCCCCGGCTTGAACAATGACATTATCTCCGAGTTCGCAGTAGTCTCCGATTACGACTCCCGGGTGCAGGACGCAGTTTTTCCCGATGCGGGTGTTGTAGCCGATGTGGACCTGGGCCGCGATCCGGGTATTTTCCCCGATTAAGGTGCGGGCCTTAATGACGGAAAACGGGCCGACGCTGACATCCTTTCCGAGCTGCGCTTCAATGGAAATTTCGGATCGATCGGAAATGGAAATAGGTTCGGGCTTCCACTTTTCATCGTAAATTACCTTCAAGACCTTCGCGTGGGACCAACGGGGCTGCTGGGAATAAAGCCGGTTGGAGGGGCCGTCTGTAATCTTTCCCTTAAGTGAAGCGGGAAGGAAAACGGCGCCCGCACGGCAGTCTTTGACGCGCGGTCCGTACTTTGGGTTCTCGAGGAAGGCGACCGCCTCGGGCCCGGCGTCTTCAAGTCCGCCGGCATTTGTGATGACGGCATTGCCGTCTCCTTCGAGTTCCGCTCCGGTGAGTTCAGCGATTTCTTTAAGCGTGATTTTCATTGAGACGAGCCCTCCAATCTCTTAATGACAGCATCGGTGAGGTCGACAGATCCTTGTCCGAAAAGAATTTGGCTTTTATCGACAACAACGCTTACGCCGGATTGGCGGGCGACTTCGCGGACGGCTTTGTAGATTTTCCCTAAGAGGATCTCAGAGCGGCGGCTCTCAATATCCATAAGGTTCCCTTCAATCTCCTGTTCATACTTGGCGAAAGCTTCCTCGGCCGCTGCCAGTTTTAATTCGAGTTCAGCGACGCGCGCCTCGAGTTCAAGACGGCGCTCCTCTCGCTTCCGCTTGGATTCTTCATAGGCGAGCCACTCCAAAGCGGTCCCCGGTTTAACGGCAGGAATCGGTCCGGCAGGCGGCGGCGTGCTCGAGTCAGGACGTTTGCGTGCGCTCTCCGCCTTCTCGGCGATTGCGGCGGCGCGTTCAGCGGTTTCTCCCGATGGGGGAGATACCACAACCGGTTGTTCTGTAACTCCGGGAATATTGATAATGAGTTCCTCATCCGGCGGCTCGGGGTTTTCTCCGCCAAGAGGTGTCGACATGCCCGGCAGTCCTCTTAGTTCCGCGGGAATTTCCCGCACCGGTTTAGGGGCCGGTTTAGGTTCGGGTGTTGGTTCCGCTTTTGCGGGCGGTGCCGCTTCCGGCGTCGGCTCCGGCTGTGCCGGCTTTATGGGCTCTATAACTTCAATAGGTGCCGTCGCAGGTGGAGAGGAAACCTCTACGATTTCAGGAATAACGGGGGGGGCCGTTGAAACGAGAGGTGCTTCCACATCAGGCGCTGCGACCGCTTCGGTCGCGGCAGGGGTGAGCACGTCGGTTGAAATAATGACAGCCTGCTCTATCATGTCCGGAGCCGGCATCGCGGGAATCGGTGTTTTAGCGAAAAGGTCGCGTTCCAGTTTCGCCTTGGCAAGTTCCGCGCGCAAGGCAAGGATATCGGCCTTTTTAAGATTTATTTGTTCTTCAGCCTGCCGGACTAACTCGGAGTAGCTTTGTTTTGCTTTGTGGGTTTCCGGATAAAGCTTAAACACCTTTTGAAGATCGATGTAGCCGATATTGCCCCGTTCGGCCTTGTTTTCTTCCAGGCTGATCTCGAGGGCATGGGCTCCTGCAGCAGCAAGGCCTAGCGCAAGAACGGCGGCGGCGGCGCGTCGCGATGCGGTCATAATTAAAAGAGGCTCCCAATTCCGAAATTAATTTGCGTCTTTGACTCTCCCGGACGGTGGTTGAGCCCGTAACCCCAATCCAAGCGGATCGGGAATGCCGGTGTTGTGAAACGGATTCCAAAACCGACATTGGTTTTTATGTCATGTTCGCCCTGGCCGACACTAAAGCGCATGGAGCGTGTATTGTCCCATGAGCCTCCCGCGTCAAAGAAGGTGACCAGTTTCACAATCGTTTTTTTGCGTTCCCGTGCTAAAGGGAACCCCAGTTCGATATTGAAAACATCGTAAATCTTTCCGCCGTTTCTAAATCCCGCTTCCCCTACGGAGGAATAACCCCGCAATGTGTCCTGACCCCCGATGAAGAAACGCTCAAAGACCGGGACGACCTTTGTTTCGTTGAATGCTGTTACGTACCCGGCGCGGTTGGCGAAAGTGAGAACCGCGGGCCAGTCTCCAACTTCAAACAATGTTTTATGGGCCGCGTTGGATATAAAGGGTTTAAAGATGTGGATGTTGCCCATAAGGATGCTGCCGCCGGAAACATTAAAGCCGATGGAGTTTCGGGAACCGCTCGCCGGATCCCAGATGTTGTCGCGCGTGTCGCGGGCGATTTCAGCCCCGAAGGTCGATTGAATGCTCGTGCTGTCGGCAAGGCGGTTCTGGAACTGGGTTTCAACTCCGGCGATTTGAATTTTTTGAAATGTGTAATTGAAATTAAGCTTGTAGGTGTCGTCTTTAAACCGCGGTCCGACGCGAACGGTTCCGCCCGTGCGTTTCGAAGTGAAGCCGCTTCCGGAACCTTCGAATGGATTAACACGGCGCGTGTTGAAGACGTCAAATCCTAGGCTGACCGGTTTGCCCGCGGTCCAAAGCTGGGTCCACGATAATGAGTAGTCGTTTACGCGCGCGCCGAAGGACCATGAGGCTTTCGTTCTCCACGCACGGCCAAAGAGGTTAAGGTGTTGGAGAGAGAGCGTGCCGAGTACGCCATCAAGAGAGGAAAATCCCGCGCCCGCGGTGAGCATTCCGGGCTTACCCTCGAAAATTTCAAAGGTGAGATCCACTTTCTCCGGGTCATAGGGGCTTTGCACATCGATCCCGACGTCATCAATAAATCCGAGATTGCGAATCTTTTCGCGGCTTTTCGTTACTTTCTTAACTTCGAAAAGATCTCCCGGCCTGATCGCCAATTCGCGGGTGAAAACGTATTTCTTCGTCGCCTTAAATCCCTCTACGTCTACGTGGTCGACATAAACCGGCGGTCCTTCGAGGATGTCAAAGTGAACATCCATATAGGTGGTTTCTTTGTTGAATGTTTTTTCCGGCGTGACCTGGGCGCGAAGCCGCCCTTTTTCGGCGTAAAGGGTTTGAATGGCCCCGATTGTCTCTTCGTATTTCTGTTGGCTAAACGTCTTCTTGCGGCGGTATTCAACGACTTTTGCGAGATCGGAGGAAACGTATATCGTATGTCCGGAAAAAGTTGTGTCTCCGAAGCGGTATGCCCGGCCTTCGTCCACTGTTGCATTCAGGAAAACCATGGTCTCTTCGTCGTTGAAGGAGATGCTCGAAGAGACAACTTTGAAATCCAGGTACCCGCGGTTTTTATAGTAATTCGTGACGAGCGACATGTCGTTCTCGATTTCTCGACGGTCAAGAACCTTGCGCTTGCGGTTCTTCATCTTCGATTTTCTCGCGAGCTTTTTCGCCTTGAATGCCGTTACGCCTGTCCAGCGGACGGGGCCCAGCTTGGCTTTCGGTCCTTCCTTGATTCGGAAAATTGGAATTGCGGACAACGTTGCGGTGTCGATTTCAACATCGGCCTCGACCTCGGCTTTGTGAAAGCCGCGCTTGCGGTATTCTTCAATGACATTCTGTTCATCGGCGCGGAGTTTTACGGAGTCGAACGGGTCTTTTTTCTCTAATTTGATAGCGTCCAGTAAGCGGCCTTTGGACATCCGCTTGCGGCCTTCAAATTTAAATTCCTTCACGAGCGGTTTTTCCTCAAGAAGGAATACGAGTTTAATCGGATGGATCGAGGGGGAAGCGTTTTCGAAATGCTCGGGAACGCGTTCATTCCGGAGCACGGTGATGTCGGCCGCCACGCGATCAAAGTTTCCGAGGTTTTGAATGGCCTTGATGTCGCGGTCGAGCATCGCGCGTTCGTAGAGATCCCCTTTTCGCACTTTTACTTGCGCCAGAAGCGTATTGTGCTTAACGTTTTTTGGTTTTTTCCCGTTAGCGGTTAGAAAATCAAATTCTCCGATGACCCATGGAGGCGCGGGAATTTCATCGGAATCCGAGGCTCCGAGTGCATCGAGGGCTTTTTCTTCTTCCGATTTTATTCGTGCTCCAGACTTTGGGCTTCCCTCGGTCAGTTCGATATCGAGGCGGAGCGCCGTGTCGGAGAGCCGCACTTCCTTGATCTTAACCATCGTGAACAGGCCCGATCCAAGGAGCATCGTAAAGTCGGCCGATTTATCTTCAGCCGAATAGGGTTTGAATTCTCTGCCTTTGAGCATGGCCTGCACCCGGCTTTCGGGGACGTTTTTAAGGCCGTAAATCATTATTTGAACGACTTGGGGCTGGGAAGGCTGCGCCGATTCAGTAGAGAGAGTCGCGGAAACCGTTGATTTATCAACGCTTTTTTGTGTGGGGGCCATTTCGACGGTTGAAGTCGACATAGCAGGGCTCTCCTGTTCGGGCGTCTGAGCGAGAACGCGAAAAGGAAAGGCAATAAAAATAAGCAAAAACGCGAGTTGTCTAAGCCGAATCACTATCCGGTCCTGTCAGTTTGAGTATACAAAATTACCTACGCGCGCGTGCGCGCGTATATATATCCTTAATAGTGTTTCTATGGGTCAGGCGGAGGGGGCTGAAATATGTTCTGTAAACGGGCCCGGCAGGGTGACCGTCCCTTGGACTTTTCCCAGCATGCTTCCCGAGAGATCAATAACCTGGAATTGGTCTGCGGGGATTTCAATATTCGGGGTCAGGCCATGCCGGGCCGCGGGCTGAAATCCGAACCGAGAAAAATATTCCGGGAGTCCGACCACAAAAATGAGTTCCAGTCCGACGACCCGGCAGCGTTCGAGGCCGTGCCGGACGAGCCGTTCCCCGACGCCTTGGCGCTGATACACAGGATCTACCCCAATTGGGGCAAGCAGCAGTGCCTGCTGTGTTGACGTTCCCATGTCGACGGTGGAGCGATGGTAGAGTGCGTAACCGCGAATGCCTGTATCATCCGCCCCGACAAGGGAGAGTTCCGGATTAAAATCCGAAAGACCCCGCAAGGCGGCCGCGAGTTGGACTTCATTTTCCCGGCCAAATGCGTCGCGGAGAATTTTATCGCAGACTTCTCTTTCGGATGCTTTTTCAGCTCGAATGATGACGTGCATAACGGCTGAATTTTACAATAAAATTCAGTCGGTTCGGCTGTCGAGCGTTTTCGCCTTTTCGACCAGCCGTATGAATTCCGCGCGGTAGCCGTGCTTGTCTTCCCCTTTGGCCGCGCGCGCTTCTTCGAGAACCCCGTCGTAGGAGAGGTTCTTCGCCGATGCGGATTTGCGAAGAAGCATCGCAAACTGCGCGACGGCGGCGGAGAAGCGGAGATTTTCCGTTACGGGGACCTCGGAATCGGCAAGGGGCCGCGTGAGGAGGCGGCTCTTATAGCCGTCGGGTTCTTTGTAGCGGAACTTCACGGTCAGGAGTTCCTTGCTCTTGATGTTCTTTTTCGCGGGGCGCTGGTATTTAAGGGAGTCGATTTTTTCCGGTACCGATTCGGAGTCCACGCCCGCAGGAACGATCTCATAAAGCGCGGTTACGGTATGCCCCGAGCCGAGTTCTCCCGCATCCTTCTTGTCGTCATTGAAGTCTTGGGCGTGCAGCATCCGGTTTTCGTATCCGACAAGGCGGTAGGCTTTTACGCGGCCCGGGTTGAATTCCACCTGGATTTTTACATCCTTGGCGATCGTAAACAGCGTGCCGCCCATTTCATTGACCAATACCTTGTTCGCTTCTTTAAGGGTGTCGATGTAGGCGTAGTTCCCGTTGCCCTTGTCTGCAAGTTTTTCCATCTTGCCGTCTTGGATGTTTCCGAACCCAAATCCCAAAACGGTGAGAAAGACGCCTTGCGTTCGTTTCTTTTCGATCATGCGTGTGAGTTCATCGTCGCTGGAGAGGCCAACGTTGAAGTCTCCATCCGTGGCGAGGATCACGCGGTTGTTTCCGCCTTTTTTGAAATTATCTCCCGCGATGCGGTAGGCGAGTTCAATGCCTTCTGCGCCGGCGGTGGACCCGCCGGATTCAAGAGCCGAGATGGCCGTTAGGATGCGATCCTTATAAATCCCCGAAGTGGCGGGGAGCACCAGGCCTGCCGATCCGGCGTAGGCAACAATTGCGATCCGGTCTTCTTCCCGCAGCTCCTTAACCAACAGCGCGAGTGATTTCTGCACGAGCCCGAGTCCTTCCGGTCCCGACATAGACCCCGATGTGTCGATAAGGAAAACGAGATTGCTCGGCGGTAGGGCGTCTTTAGGGATTGTCCTGCCTTGAATGCCGACGTGTACGAGTTTGTGTTTCGCATTCCACGGGCAGGCCGCGAGTTCCGTTGTAATCGAGAACGGGTGTTTGCCTTTGGGCTGCGGGTAGTCGTAATCGAAGTAGTTGATCATCTCTTCAACGCGGACCGCTCCGGCCGGCGGGAGGCGGCCTTCGTTGAGGATGCGGCGCACATTTGAATAGGAGGCCGCGTCGACATCGATCGAGAAGGTGGAGAGCGGGTTTTCCTTTGCGAGGCGAAACGGGTTTTCCGGGATGTTGTCGTAGCCTTCGCGGTCGTGTCCATCATCGGCGACAATCTGATATTGATTGATGCTGACAACATTGTCCCCGCGCGCAGCGAGTAGGATTTCATTTGCGCTGCCGCTGGCACCGCGGAAGCCGGGAGCCGCCGCGCTTTTTGCCAATCCTCTTGATGCCATTTGCTTCAAGTCGGCAATCGAAACCGAAGGGTCACGCGTAATTAATTTGGTCGGATCTTGGGCATTAAGCGGCGTGATGACATTCCCGCCGCTTCCCGCTAATCCGCCCGGAGAAATTCCTTCAACACCGGATTCATAGGGTGAATAACTTTGTCCGAACATCCCGCCCGGCTTGCTATCGAAACCTACCTGCAGAGTAGCGGCGTCATCGTCATAGTCCGATGAGATGAATTCAGCAATCGGAACGGCTAAAACCATAACGCAAAACGCGGCGGCCATTTTATAGACAGGGTAGACGTTCCAAAATTTCGTCGAGGTGCTTTCGAGTTCCGCACCGAGGGAGCCGCGAATTTCGCTGTCTGACGAAAGGTCCGCGTCCGCAAGTTCTTTTGCGAACGCGAGGTCTTTCGCGAATTCCGATTTCGGATCGTCAATCCGCCCTGTCTCGATTAAGTGATCGAGCTCTTCTGAAAACTTATCCGCCAGTTCCTGTTCATTCATGGTCGCTCTCCATCTTCGAAAAATCTTCCCGCATGCGCCGCACGCTCCTGTATAGGATGACGGCGACGTTTGATTCCGTAAGGCCGAGGATTTCGGCGATCGCGCGGTTCTTCATGCCCGCGTAGAATTTGAGAGAGACGATTTCCCGCTGCTGGTCCGAGAGTTGGGAAAGTACTTCAAACAGCCGCTGCTGCTTTTCATCCTGCTGATAGGGTGGAAGTTCTATTGGTTCCGGCGCGAGCCCTAAGGTGAGCCAACGCCTTCGCGTTTGAGAACGGTAGTGGTCGGCTGTCGCGCGAAAGGCAATCGCAAAGAGCCAGGAGCGGCGGTCGCCTTTTTTTAGATCGAAGCTCGACCACGCTTTGAGCGCGCGGTGGAATGTATCGGCTGCGATCTCGTCTGCACGGGTAGCCGAGCCTGTCCGGTGCCGCGCATAGTTGTATACCCGATCGAAGTATTCCTCGTAGAAGAATTCGAAGTCTGATGCCGGGGTTTCGCTCATGATTCCGGTTATTGCTGTCGCCATAATCATCCCTCTCTAAAAGTATTCGCGGGACCGGCGAAAGTATTACAGGGGAAATTATTCTTGTTTTTTAGTCGTTATTTGCAGGATTAGAAAAATCAGGGCGAATAGAGGGGTGCCGATGCCCGAGAGCCATAAAAACGGATCAAGCTTGTCGATCGCGGCCAGAAAGACAAAGAGGTAAATGAAATCACGTTGGGTTAGCGTGTCTTCGACCTTGGCTAGGAGCGTGCGCGCCTTTCCCGCTTCCGGTTCGGCGACCGAGGCGATGCCGCGAAACAGCGGGCCGCCTTCTTTGCGCATTTTTTCCTGTTCAGCCGTATGACGGAACACCAGCCATGCGGCGATCAGGGAGCTGATTCCGGCGATAGCGCCGAGAATTAAAAGGGGGAGTTCTCCCGTGACGCGCCAGCGACCGATTCCCAAGGCCGTGAAGAGCGTGAAGTGGATTAGGTTGTCGCCCCAAAAATCAATCGTTCCGCCGATGCGGCTTTCTTGATATCGAATGCGCGCGAGCTCCCCGTCGCAGCCGTCAAATAATGTGTGCGCCCAGATCGTAAGTGCGCCGGCAAGCATCCAGGTGAAGGATCCTTCTGCGAGAAGTGCCGCGCCAATGAGTCCAACGAGGCATGAGAAAATCGTTACGTGGGTCGGAGCGATCGGGGTATCGAGCAAAAGCCGCGTGGCGGCAAGGGAGATGTGCCGGTCAAAGTGCTTCGCCATGAAGCTGTCGGATTCTTTGCGCCCTTCCTGAAGAAGCCAGGATAATTTGGGCGGTTCTCCATTAAGGTGGATGGAATCATCCGGAGCAAGTGTGATCGGTGCGGCGTTGTCGGCGGGTTCGATTCGTAGGATCTCGGCTCCTGCGTTGTCGCGATAGACGCCGGGGCCATCGGCGGCGAGGGCGTCAAGTTTTTTCCTGCGCAGGAGATGATTCGCCGACAGTACAAGCGTCGGACCTTCAATGGAGGCGCTGTTCCATTGGATAGATAAATCCTTCGGCAGGATCAGGGCGGCCGCAGGTTTTTCCATTGCGATCGATACTTGTTTCGCGCCCGCGTGCTTCAGTAGATGGAGCTGCCGTTCCAGAAGGGTGATCCCTCCGAAGCGGGTTAGCAGGCGTTTGCCGTCGGCGTCTTTTAAGACGGCATTCACGAGTAGAGTTGATCTAGAAGCGTGCGGCAGTCGCGTGCTTCTTCAAACGCCGGGCGTTTTTCTTTTTTCCCGCTGATCGCCGCGTAAAAATCATTGAGCGATCCCCCGAACCATTCGGGGTGAGCCGAACCGGCAGAGAGTGCTTCGGGAAAAACGTAGTACGTCCCCGGGTCATTTTCGTGCCGGATAAGTTCGAGCCTGTCGTCGAGAATATCGATTCTTCCCTTTTCTCCGTAGACCGCACCGTGATTGCGCCGGGATGCCGCCCGCCAGGTGAGACGGACGCTTGCCGTGGCTTCGGGGTAGGTGATGAGGCAGACGGCTTCGTCCTCGGCTCCTTTCGGACCGCGCAGAACGCCGTGAATTTCGCTGGGAGAATTACGGGTCATTCCACCGACCAGATAGAACGCGTGCCAGCCGTGGTCCATAAGAATGCCGCCGCCGGCGGCGCGGGGATCGGTTCGCCAGTTCCCTTTCGCCGCGGCCGTGACCGCGGGCTTCGTTCGCAGCACATGCCACTCGGCGTGGCGCACCTTTCCGATTGCCTTCAGGTCGAGGAGTTCCCCGAGTTTTTGAAAAATCGGCGCGTACTTCCAGTTGTGGATCGGATAAACGACCTTCTTTTTCTTTTTCGCGGCTTTTTCCAGCGTCTTAAGTTCTTCTATTGAAAACGTCAACGGCTTTTCGCATAAGACATGGTGGCCGCGCTCGAGAGCCTCCAGGGCCTGGACGGCATGCAGATGCGGCGGGGTCGCGATATCGACGAAGTCGAGTTTGGGTTCGTTGGCGTAGAGGTCCGCTAATGTCGCGTACGCCTTCAGTCCCGTCACCAGCTTTTCGGCTTGCGCCCGCCGGGCCGCACTGGAGTCAACCGCGGCAGCAAGGGTGAAGTGCGGGTTCGCACGAAACGCGGGGACATGGGCCTTCTCTGCGATCTGGCCGAATCCGATGAGTGCGCCGCGAAGTTGTTCCAAGGTAATTAAAGACCGAGCTTGGGTTCTACCGCTGCGAGCGTCTCTTCGAGAATGTCGAGTCCGCGCATTGCCTGTTCTTCCGTGATGACCAGCGGCGGGTTAATGCGGATCACCGGGGAATACGCCATCGTTAAGAGTCCGCGTTTAAGACCCTCTTCAAAGATCATTCTGCATTGGGGTTTGGAAAGCAGTTCCTTGGACTTTCGGTCTTTTACGAGTTCAACGCCGATGAGCATGCCGCGTCCGCGGACATCGCCGATGAAGGAGAAGCGTTCCTTCATTTTTTCAAGACGCGCGAGCATCTTGGCACCCAGGTCGCGGCTGTTATCAACAAGGTTTTCCTCGTCGACAATTTTGAGCGCGGCGTTGCAGGCCGCGGCGGCGAGCGGGTTGCCGCCATAGCTCGAGGAGGATCCCGAAGGATTCGCGAAGGGTTTGGCTTCTGCAATTTCCTGAGTGGTAATGAGCCCCGACACCGGAAATCCGCCCGCGACGCCTTTGCC
>JBFIEP010000026.1:0-13623 GCA_041603335.1 Elusimicrobiota bacterium
GCCGTTGCCCACCACGGTGTTGTGATCGAAAACGAGATTTTTGCTGCTCGAAACTTCAATTCCGATTGCTCCGTTGTTGTCCGTTAAATCCGGAAAAGGATTCCCGATGAGGGAGCGCTCGAATTTAACATTGTCCGAAAAATAAATGGCGAGACCTCTGGGGGAATCGTCGATAAAAACTTTATCGAGTTCTACCCCGGAAGAACGGGAAATAGAAACGCCGCCTTCGTATCCGCGTATGCGGCAATTGCGTACTTTAATTTGTTTGGCGTCGAAGATGGATAGGCCGATCCCTTTGACTTCGTTGCGGGTATCCTGCCGGAATCCATCGATCGTAACACCATATACGTTGTCGATTGAGATGTGGTCAACGAAGACCTCGCCTCGCGCGAGATAGCGGATGCCTTGGATCGCGTTTAGGGTTTCTTTGTAGACGCCGGTACGAACGACAACGGTGTCTCCGGGTTGAAGGCTTGCGGCATCAAGATTATTGAATGATTGGACCCCGCGGGGGTCCGTTTTTGACACAAGCCAGGTGCGGGCGTGGGCGGGGGGCGGGAGCAGAAAAGCTCCAAGAAATAAGAGAAACAACCCCTTTTTTGTCATATGGGCGAGTATACCTGGAGGGTTTCCCAGGGGCAAGCCTGCCGATTACCCAAAGGACAGCCGCCTCTGGGAATAGCTACAATCCCTTTATGGACGCAGCAAAACTGGCAGAAGCACTACTAGAGCGTGGGCAGCCCAAATACCGCCTCAAGCAGATTCTTAAAGCGGTCTATCAAGACGGCGTAGACTCCTACGAGAAGATTACCGCGATTCCCGCGCCCCTGCGCAAAGAGCTCGCTGCGGACGTTCCTCTTTTAAGCGTGCGCGCTAAAACCGTGAAAGTATCATCGGACAAGCGGGCGCATAAGGCCGCGCTGAAACTGAATGATAAGCTGCTGGTTGAATCGGTTCTCCTTAAAACGAAGCCGGGTGAAACCTGGACAACCTGTATCTCCTCACAGGTCGGCTGTGCGATGGGATGCAACTTTTGCGCGACGGGCCTCATGGGCTTGAAACGCAATCTCACTTCCGAAGAGATCGCGGATCAAATTGTTTTTTGGCGTCAGTACATGCGTGAAAATAAAATTAAGGGCCGTCTCTCGAATGTCGTGTATATGGGGATGGGAGAACCGCTTCATGCGATTGGACCTGTACTCGACAGCCTTCGTATCTTGATGGATCCCGAAAGGCTCGGACTGGCCGCGCGGCATATCTCGGTCTCCACTGTTGGAATTGTCCCGGGTATGGAACGGCTGATTGATGAGTTTCCCCAGGTCAATCTTGCGTTGTCCTTGCATGCGGCCAACAATAGTCTTCGGGAGCAGCTTGTCCCTGTAAATCAAGCGTATCCCTTGCCTGATCTAATTCGGGTTCTCCAGTACGCGATTAAGCGAACAGGGCGCAAGATCTTCCTGGAATATGTATTACTCGCCGGAGAAAATGACCGGGTCGAGCATGCCCGGGATTTGGCCAAATTCGTACGGAAGGTCGACCGCCAGGATTTGCTGCATGTGAATCTAATTGTTTGGAATCCAACCGATACCCGCCATGCGACGCCTTCACGGGAGGCGGCGGAACGATTCCGGGATTTCCTGAAAATGCGGGGTGTTGGGGTCACTATTAGGAAGAATCTGGGTACCGATATTGATGGGGCCTGCGGTCAGCTCATCACCGATGATCCCCAGCCTGCGAAGGTTCAGAAGGGTAAAAAATCTAATAAAAAGAAGTAGAAAAGCGAAAGCGGCGGGGAGGAGGTCTATCCCGCCGCTTTGCTTTGCCTAGGTGGTTGGTGGTTTTGCTGTTGCAGTACTAATGTACGCCTTAACAGTTGCCTGAACTACATTATCCAGTCTAACAGGATTGCGTTTCACAGATATTACGGGCGCGTGAAATAATTGTTACGAGGATTTAGAGCGTGCTCTTTCTGTTAAAATCATCAGCGAACTATGAAGATTTTTAACCTGATCCGACCTTTCTGGCTGGGGGTACGGTGGTTTTTGGAATTATTTCTATCCCGGAAAACCGTTGACGGCGGCTTGGAAAAACTCGGTTTTTTCGATTTTAAATCCAAGGTATTTCGATCGGTGTTGGAGCTCCCCGGGGGGATTTCGATTGTTTGCCGTCCCGATGACGAGGCGATCGTAACCGAAATTTTCGAAAAGAATGAATACGCCTGCGCCTCGATTTCCAAGGGGGATGTTATCTTTGATGTCGGGGCTCACATTGGATTGTTTACCGTCTACGCGGGCAAGAAGAATCCGACTGGAAAGATTTTTTCATTCGAGCCGGCCCCGCTCAATCAGGACCTTTTTCGCGAGAATATAAAACGGAATCGGTTGGATAACGTAACTCTCCATGCCTGCGCGGTATCGGATCACGAGGGAACCGCGACGTTGAATTTCCCGGGCTATCACGCGGGCTATACCTTCTCAACCGAACAGCCTTCGGCGACTTCTACCCAGGTCAATATGAAGACGCTGGACGGGGCATTTTCCGAGGCGGGATTATCCGTTTGCCATTTGCTCAAAATCGATGTGGAGCGCCATGAGTTGCCGGTTCTAAAAGGTGCTTCGAAAATGCTGGCGATGACCCGCCAGGTGATTCTCGAACTCCCCAAGGAGAACAATATCCCCGAAGAAGTCCGCGCCCTGCTTTCGGATCAAGGATTTAGATGTTCCGTGGAATGGGAAAATCCCGGCGCACTGTTGCTGTATGCAAAGCGCAATGACTGACGCACAGGCGTATAAGATTCTAGGCGTCGCGAAGGGGGCTGACGCCAAGGGCATCCAGAAAGCCTATCGGGAACGCGCTTTGGAAGCGCATCCCGACCGTGCGGGGTCAGACGAGGAGCGTGCACTCTTCACGCGGCGGTTCATGAAAATTCGTGATGCCTACGCCCATCTTCGTGATAACGGATTTCCGGTTCCAGCCCCGGAAGAGGTTGTCGAAGATCCTCCGGAAGTTCGGACCTATCACCGCGACTTCGCCAAGCCCCGATATCCGGAAGAAGAAAGAACTCTCTCGGAAACACTTGGGTTTAAATTCGAATGGAATCCGGAGCAGGTTATTCTGTGGGGGATCGTGATCCCCGGGGGAGCGTACGGGACGTTCTGGTTTCTACGCTTTATCGTCACCGCTTTGCGGGGGGAGTGATGCGCTCTTCGACTTTCCGCGTGAGCGCCGCCGCTTTTTGCGGGCGGGACTGGGCGCTTTAAGAATTTCCAAAATTTCTTTTCCGTACGATTCCCGTTTGTACTCGCTAATGCAGTCGAGCCAACCCTTCGGATCTTCGGGATTAACCGCAGGGGCCTGCGAGAGAAGGCGGACGTCCTCGGTGGGCAGGATCACCACGGGGTTCACCCCCCGTTTTGCCGCAACGTCTTTGCGCCATTGCCGCATCGCTTCGTAGCGCCGCATGGTGTCACCGTCCCAGGCATCGCGCTTCGGGCGTTTGGGCGGCTTCTCTATCGGCGTTGCGGCGCGCCCCTTATCGATTTCCTTGAGAAGTTCCCGTCCGAATTTCCGGAAAAGATAGGGCGACATCCCCTTAACCCTTTTGAGGGTCTCCATCGATTCAGGGGCGCTTTCTGCCACGCGTACAAGGAGATCTTCCGGCATCACGCGAAACGGGGCCCGGTCGAAGCGTGCCGCGGTTTTTTCGCGGTAGACATAAACACGTTTGAGAATGGCGCGCTGTTGTCCCGTGAATTCACGCGCGCCGTGAAGATGCCAGAAGTGGTCCGGATCGAAGACCTTGTTTTGCGGCTCAATTTTTTCGAGGCGTTTAAATTCATCCTTCGCATCGCGCAGCAGGCCGGCCTCTTCCAGTTCTACCGAGAGGCGGGCACTGAGTTCGTGCAGGAAATGGGTGTCATTGCGCGCGTATTCAATGTGTTCCGGAGTGAGCGGACGTTTTCCCCAATTGGCGCGTTGGAGTTTTTTCGAGAGCTTAACATTGAAATGCTCTTCGATCAGCGGCGCGAGTCCAAGGCGGCTCAGCCCCAGTGTGCGGGCGGCAACCATCGTGTCGAAGATGTTGATGATTTTAAATCCGTAATCCCGTTTGAGGCAGACAATGTCATATTCTCCGGCGTGAAAAATCTTTTCGATTTTCGGGTTGCGGAACATCGCCGCTAACGGGGACATGTCTTTAACCGACAAGGGGTCGATGACAAAATCTTCCCCAAAAGCGGTGAGCTGCAGTAGACACACCTTTTCATGGTAGACGTAAAAGCTGTCTGATTCCATGTCGATCGCAACGCGATCGACACCCTTGAGCTTATCGGCAAGCCATTCGAGTTCTTCGAGTGCTTCGACCATCTTGGCCGGTTTTTCGGCGCGCGTGGTCTTGGATGCGGGTTTCTTTTTTGGGGTCACGACCCGGATTCCTCCGGGCGGCTAAGTTCTTCTGAACGCCGCGCGGCGGTCGCAACGGCTTCCATGAGAACGTTGCGCAGTCCTTTGGATTCGAGCATTTGGATTGCGGCGATGGCGGTTCCGCCCGGCGTTGTCACTTCATCTTTGAGAATCGCGGGATGTTTTCCGGTTTCAATAACGAGTTTGGCGGCACCAAAAACTGTTTGTGCGGCGAGCCGCCGCGCCGTCGCGCGGGGGATGCCCATCTTGACCCCCCCATCGATGAGGGCTTCAATCACCATGTAAATATAAACCGGGCCCGATCCGGATAATCCTGTGACCGCGTCCATTAGGCTTTCGGGAATCACTTCAACAATTCCGAGAGCCTTGAAGATTGTCTCTGCGATGCTTAGGTCGGCGTCTGTCGCATGGACTCCCTTTGCCAGCGGCGTCGCGCCGGCGTCTACCAGAGCCGGGGTATTGGGCATTGCCCGGACAATCGGGTTGGACTTTCCTAAAAGCGCGTTAATTCTCTCAGTTGTAACTCCGGCCATTACAGTGATGATGAGTTGGCCTTCATGCACGGTCGCTGCAATCTCTTCCAGGAGAGCCGAGGCACCCTGTGGTTTAACGGCAATGATGAGAATATCGGCACCTTTAACGGCTTTGCGGTTATCGCTAGTTGTCTGAATTCCAAAGCGTTTTTTGAGTTCCTGGAGTCTCGATTTATCGCGTCGGGAGGCGGTGATATTTTTGGCGGGAAGCAATTTTGCCTTGAGAAGTCCCCCAATGACGGCCTGACCGATATGACCGGCTCCGATAATCGAGATTTTTTGGTTTTTAAGCATGCTTGCGTTGTCCTTTCCTGCACAGAAAAGCCTGGAAGCCATTTCCCATGATGGGTCGGCGTTCCAGGCAGGTAATAGATGCGCGACGGGTACAGCCTTCAGTCCCAGCCGTCGCTTAACTATATCAGGGGGGTGGGGGTCTGTCAAGCAAAACGGAATTATCCTTTAGAAATATAGAGAAATATACCGATTAGACAATTAGGGGGCAGTGACTTTTGACCCGGGACCCTTGTCGTCTAGAATTTGGCCTAAGTGCGGCTCACACTCTAAATATGAAACATCAAATGTTACTTTCGGTTGTCATGAGCGGAATGCTTCTCGCGACTGGATGCTCTTATCAAATCCGCTCCACCGACGCTCTCGCGCCGATAGAGTCGCAATGGAACAAAGCGGCCTCGATTCAGGCGGATGTTGAAGCGGATCTAAAGGAAAAGCAGCAGCTAATCGGGGGGTTGCTGCAGCGTACTCTTTCCCCCAGTCTGGTGCCTTACCCGGAGGCCGGTGCCCGCCTTAGCCGACTCTCGTATCGCGTAGTGGTTTGTCGGGAGTCTTATGAGCTCCTTTCCGCAAAACGCGCGGGGCTGTATGCATTTTCACGTCGCAAAAATTCTGTGGAAACAGGCGGGGTGCACCACCGTGAGTACCAGGAGGGGGCCCGTGAAATGAAGCGGCTTCTGCGCGGGCTAAAAGCGGCGCAGCGTGCGTATCGTGCAGAAGCCGCTGATTTCGATGCATTGCTCCTGGCTAATGGAGTTCGTCAGCTTCGTGTCGATCGTTTGTGAAAGCGGGTGGCCGATCTAACGGGAATCTTTGAGCGGAGCCTTGCGCATGCGAGGCGGTCGCGGGAGGATGCCCCTGAGGCATTGGTTGATGTGGAGGCGTTGCGTGAGCGTTTCGCGGCCGATGCCGATCTGTTTCTGGTTGAAGCTAGAAGTCATCTGGAAATTTGGGTGGGACCCGGATTAGCTTCAGATCATATAGAGGATCGTGTAGAAGAGGTCGAACGGACCTTACGATGGCTGAAGAGTTGGACGGCGATGGAGCCGGTCGTGTCAGCGCCGCTTCGTATTGAGGTCGAAAGCCTTGTGAAGCAGCCGCAGGGCCTTCTCGCCGTGCTTCCCGTCGATCACGCAGGAAACCCGTAGGTCGGACGTTGAGATCATTTGGATATTAATGCGTGCTTTCGCGAGCGTTTCGAACATGGTCGCCGCGATTTTAGGGTGCCGGCGAAATCCCGTCCCGACTGCGGTTAGTTTGACAACCCGGTCCTGCACATCAACGCCGCGGGCGCCGAGTTTCGCAACCATGGCTAATAAGGATTTTTTGGCTTCCGCAGAGTTTGCGCGCGGCGTCATGAAGGAGATGTCGTTAACGCCGGCATTGGTTGCCGCCGATTGAACGATAAGGTCGACCGGGATGCCGTCATCGGCTAGTTTCGAGAGAATCTTCGCGGCGACGCCGGGCCGGTCGGGGACCTCCACGATGCTGAGCCGGATTTCGCTTTTATCGAGCGCGAGACTCGAGACATGGGCTTGTTCCATTTTCTTCTCCGAAAACGATTCGATGATTGTGCCGTTGGCTGTTTGGAACGACGAGCGAACGTGGACGCGTACGCCGTATCGCTTAGCAACTTCAATTGAACGTGCAAGCATGACTTGAGCGCCCGCTGCTGAGAGTTCGAGCATTTCTTCATACGACAGGCGTTTTATAAGGCGTGCTTGTGAGACCAGGCGGGGGTCGGCCGTGTAGACGCCTTTCACATCCGTGAATATTTCGCAGGACTCGGCTTTAAGGGCCGCCGCTAAAGCGACCGCGCTGAGATCTGAACCGCCCCGGCCGAGTGTCGTGATCTCGCCTTTGGGGTTTGTCGCTTGGAAGCCGGCGACGACTACAATGTGTCCCAAGGAAAGTTCCTTCTTGATGCGCGCGGGCCGAATCCGGGTAATCGTCGCGCGGGTGTGATCTCCTTCAGCTTCAAAGCCCGCTTGCGGTCCGGTGAGTGAAATCGCGGAGCATTTCCGGGATTGGAGGGCTAATGCGAAAAGCGAGATGCTGAGCGTTTCTCCCGTGGAGACGAGGGCATCGAGTTCCCGGGGGTCCGGCGCCGCGCACATTTGTTTCGCGAGCCCGATCAACTCATCGGTCATTTTCCCGGGAGCGGAAACGACAACGACGACGGATTTCCCTTTGCGTTTGAGCGTTGCTGCGCGTTCGGCGGCGCGCCGGATTTTATCCGGATCTGCGACGGAGGTTCCGCCGAATTTCATGACAACGATCGGTTTGGAGGTTCGGGCCATTACGCGCCCCAAGAAAGTTTTGTTCCGTGCGTATCTAGATCCAGAGCAACGGCGCGCGCGTTGTGTCCGGCGCGGCGAAATGCGCGAATCATAGCACGACCGATCATTGAGCGGCGTTGGGGTGATTTGGGAGTGATCGCGAGTACCGTTGGGCCTGATCCCGAGAGGCAGGCGCCGAAGGCACCGTGGCGTTGGGCGGCTAAGCGGACTTTTTCAAATCCGGGAACAAGTTTCGCCCGATGGGGTTCGTGTAAGGAGTCCTGAACGGCGGTTTTAATAAGGGAGAGTGATTCTGTTTCGAGGGCGTAGAGAAGCATCGCGAGGCGGCCGGATGTTTCTACAGCCGTTTTTACCGGAACCTTCGCCGGCATGATCCTGCGTGCCTTTTCGGTAGAAACTTCGAAATCGGGGATGCAGGCTACAAATCCAATGCTTTTTGGAATGCGAATCGGAAAATGCACCATGGGTTCGGTGCCGGCAACGGAAACCCGGCACCCGCCGAAAAATGCGGGGACGCAATTGTCCGGATGGCCTTCAAGTCTTACGGCGTGGGCGAGTGCGGCTTCGGGACGGGAATAGCGCAGATCGCGCGCGGCCGCACCGGCGAGAAGTCCGCATAGGCGGGCCGCCGCGCTGGATCCCAATCCGCGCGCGAGAGGGATTTCGTTTTTAATTTTAAAGTTGAGTGCAAAGGGAAGCCTTTCTTTCGGGAGGATGGTTCTAAATGATTTTACAACCAGATTTTTTTCTCCCGTGGGAAGCGACTCAGCACCTTCTCCGGAGCATTCCACGGTCGCGGGACCGCGGCGCGTGCGGTCGATGGTAAGGGAGACTTCGCAATGGAGCGATAAGGCCATGCCGATAACATCAAACCCGGGGCCAAGATTACTTGTTGTCCCCGGGACGCGGACCTTTACCCGTGTAATGAGTGCGCGCTTTTTAGCGGCCACGGCCCGCTCCAGAGAGTGCACGTTTAAGAGCCGCCGTTGTCGCGGGGATGGTGCGCATCTTGTAAGGCATTGTTTTTGGGGTGTCGGGATCTTTGAGCCCGTTTCCGGTTAAGATGCAGACAACCCTAACTCCCGGTTTGAACCTACGTCCTTTTGCCCATCGAAGAAGCCCCGCAACGCCTGTCGCGCTTGAGGGTTCGCAGAACACGCCTTCTTCGCGCGCGAGGAGGCGGTAGGCGGCGAGGATCTCGCGGTCGGATACCTTCCCGATGTGTCCCTTGCTTTGATCGCGAGCCTGTTCGGCGCGTTCCCATGAAACGGGGTGGCCGATTCGGATCGCACTTGCGATGGTTTTCGGGTTTTTGACCGGCTTCCCAATAACGATCGGAGCCGAGCCCGCCGCCTGCCATCCCATCATTTTGGGAAGGCCGGATTTCTTGCGCCGATGCGAGTCGCGATATCCCATCCAGTAGGCGGTAATATTACCTGCGTTGCCAACGGGCATAAATTGATAGTCGGGCGCTTTCCCTAGCGTATCGACAATTTCGTAGGCGCCTGTTTTTTGACCCTCGAGGCGGTAGGGGTTGGTTGAATTGACCATCGTCCATCCCGCATCTTCTGCGATGAGTCGTGCCAGGGCGAGGGCTTCGTCAAAATTTCCGCGTACCGCGAGTACTTCGGCGCCATGCATCAGTGATTGGGTGAGTTTTCCGGCGGCAACACCCCCCGCCGGCAAAAGAACTGCGCAGCGAAGCCCCGCGCGGGCGGCGTATGCCGAGGCAGAGGCCGCCGTGTTTCCCGTTGACGCACAGATCACGCCCCGCGCCCCTTCTTCAACGGCTTTGGAAATCGCGAGCGTCATTCCCCGGTCTTTAAACGATCCTGTGGGATTGGCACCTTCTATTTTCAAATAGACGGAAGATTCGGGAAGGCCTGCCATGGAGGCGATCCTTGGCGCGGGAACCAAGGGAGTGTTTCCTTCAAGCAGCGAAACTATCGGCGTGCGCTTGGAGACGGGGAGAAGGTTTTTCCAGCGTTCAATAAGGCCGGGGTTCTTAGGAGTCGCCATGGGATAACATCCGTAGCAGGCTGTGTTTGCGCGAAACGGTTTTCAGTGTGAGGACAGAACGGATTGCCCGGTCCAGTTTTCCGCGCGCGGTTTTGTGGGTGAGAATCATTACGGGAACGGCGCGTCCGCCCCGTTCGTTCTGATAGATCTGTGCGATCGAAATGCCTTCCCGACCGAGCTTGCCTGTAATGCTTGAAAGGGCTCCCGGGACATCGGCAACCCGCAGCTTTAGATAGTAAGGGGCTTCGGTTTCTGGAGCGAATGCAGCCTGTTTGCGTTTTGGATTTTGCGCCACGTCGGAATCGCCGCGTGCAACGCGAAGTACGTCGGCGAGAACCGCGCTTGCCGTCGGGCCGGGACCCGCGCCCTTGCCGTAGAACATAAGGTCTTCGGCTGATGAGGCCTGAACGAGTATCGCGTTGTAGCCGCCGTGCACCGCAGCGAGCGGGTGTTCGAGGGGGACAAGGGTTGGCTGTACGTGGGCTTCGACCGTGTCGTTTTTTGCGGGACCCACGGTGCCGAGCAGGCGGACGGTGCGGCCCAGCCGTTCAATTGCGAAGCTGACGTCTTCCGCTTCAATGCGCTCAATGCCTTCACGCGCAATCTTGCGCGGGGGGACCCAATGGCCGGACAGCATCGAACCGAGGATCGCGATTTTATGGGCTGCGTCCATGCCGTTGATGTCCATCGTGGGGTCACGCTCTGCCATGCCGAGGGCCTGGGCTTCGGCGAGGGCGCTTTTCATCTCACAGCCTTCGTGAGCCATTTTCGAAAGGATGTAGTTGGTCGTTCCGTTGAAGATCCCCACAATTCTTTCGATGCGGTTGGCCGCGAGACCGTCGCGGATGGCGCCAATGATCGGAATGCCGCCGGCGACCGCCGCTTCGTAGGCGAGTCCCCGTTTTGCCTTTCGGGAGGCGCGGTCAAGCTCCTCGAAGCGCTCGGAAACAAGATATTTGTTCGCGGTCACGACATGTTTCCCTGCGGCAAAGGCATCAAGAACGAGGCGCCGCGCGGTGTCGAGTCCTCCGAAGAGTTCAATGACGATATCGACGGCGGGGTCGTTAAGGGCGTCCTTGGCTGTTTTCGCGCGTTTGACTGAAGCGGGTAGGCCGAGGCGGCGTGCCGCTTTAGACGCGCTGCGGCTAACGACCCAGCGTAGGTTGATCGGGGCACCGAGGCGCGCGGAAAGCTCGGCTTTCCGGGACCGCAGCAAACGGGCGGTTTCGCCTCCTACATTGCCGAGGCCGCAGACCGCAATTCCAACAGATTTTCGTTTTTCCATCAGCCGAATTCTACAAAATCCCCCAATAGGCAAAATGATACAATTCGAGCGAAATTATGATTGAGAAACTCGTCTATAAAGTCATTGGAACCCCGTCTGAGCGCAGCCTCAAGGAGTTTACCCCGATCCTCAATGAGATCAACCATCTTGAGGAGAAGGTCAAGGCGATGTCCGATGAGGACTTCCCGAAACGCACCCAGGAGCTTCGCGATATTATCCAGGAGCGCCTCGAGACCTTCGGGGATACGGCCAGTGAAGATGAGAAAAAGGAACTCTATAAAGGAGCCATTAAGGAACTTCTTCCCGAAGCCTTTGCCCTGACGCGCGAGGCCTCTGTCCGGACGATTGGGCTGCGCCACTTTGATGTTCAAATGCTTGGCGGTCTGGTTCTTGATAATGGCGGCATCGCCGAAATGCGCACCGGGGAGGGAAAAACCTTGGTCGCGACCTGCCCGGCTTATCTTAACGCCCTGGCCGGTCGGGGAGTGCATATCGTAACGGTCAACGATTACCTGGCCAAGCGCGACAGTGAATGGATGGGACCGATTTTCAAGTTTCTTGGGCTCACCGTTGGATTTGTTCAGCACGACATGGACAATGAGATTCGCCGCGATAACTACAATCGAGACATTACCTATATCACCAACAACGAGATCGGATTCGATTATCTGCGCGATAACATGGTGGTGCACGCCAAGGATCGCGTTATGCGCCCTTTGCATTACGCCATTATCGATGAAGTCGACTCTATTCTCATCGATGAAGCGCGAACCCCTCTCATCATTTCGGGTCCGGCGGAAGAATCGACCGACCGTTATACGACGATCGAGAAGATTATCCCGCATCTCAATATCCGTAAGATCACAGAAGAAGATGAAGTTCAAGCGAAATACTCCGGAGAGGACCTGGGCAAAGGCTATGACGCGGTTATCGATGAGAAAAATCATAACGCGACACTGACCGACCAGGGTATCTCTAAGTGCGAAAAGCTTTTAGGAATTGAAAACCTGTATGACGATCTTTCCGGCGCGTGGGTGCATCATATTACGCAGGCGCTGCGGGCGCATCACCTCTATAAACGCGACGTGGACTATGTCGTCAAAGAGGGCGAATGCGTCATCGTCGATGAATTCACAGGACGCCTCATGCCGGGCCGCCGCTGGTCGGAGGGACTGCACCAAGCCGTTGAGGCGAAGGAAAAGCTCCCGCCCCGCGAGGAGAACCAGACCCTCGCAACGGTAACGTTCCAGAATTTTTTCAAGATGTACTTAAAGCTCGGGGGCATGACCGGAACGGCCATGACCGAGGCCGACGAGTTTTTCCAGATTTATAAGCTCGGCGTTGTTGAGATGCCGACGAACAGGCCGAACGCGCGCAAAGATGAAGCCGATGTCGTGTTCCTCAATCAGAGAGGAAAATGGAAGGCGATCGTTTCCGATATTACCGAAAGTTGGAAGAAAGGCCGGCCGGTGCTGGTGGGAACGCGTTCGATTGAAAAGTCGGAGATGCTTGCGACGATGCTGCGGGAAAAAGGAATTCCGCATCAGGTTCTCAACGCGAAGTACCATGAGCAGGAAGCCAGTATTATTTCGCAGGCGGGAAAAAAGGGGACCGTTACGATTGCGACCAATATGGCCGGTCGCGGAACCGACATCGTGTTGAGCGGTAACCCGCCTAATAAAGAAGAGCAGAAAGAAATTTTAGCGGTGGGCGGGCTTTACGTGATGGGGACCGAGCGCCACGACGCCCGCCGTATCGATAACCAGCTGCGCGGACGCTGCGGCCGTCAGGGCGATCCGGGTGAAACCCGGTTTTATCTTGCTCTCGATGATGAGTTGATGCGGCTGTTCGGTTCCGACCGGATTCAAGGATTGATGGAAAAATTCGGCATGACCGAAGACGAGCCCATTGAGTCTCCCCTTGTGAGCCGCCAGATCGCGGGTGCCCAGCACCGCGTCGAAACGCATAACTTTGATATCCGCAAGCAGCTTATCGATTACGACAACGTGATGAACAAGCAGCGCGAGGTGGTCTACGGGCTGCGCAATCAGGTTCTCGACGGTGATGATCTTCGGCCTTTGATTAAGGCCATGATTGAAGAAGACGTCGAGGAGCAAGTTGGAATTTGCATCCCTAAGGATGCCTATTTTGAAAAGTGGGATATGATCGCGCTCGCGGATCACCTTCGCCGCGTGTATGACATCGAGTACGTGATCCCCGATGAAGAGCTGAAAACGCTTTCGCGTGAAGAAATCCAAGCCGAACTGAAGGAAGAATGTCTTTCCGCTTACGCCGATCGGGACAAGGAATTCGAAGGCTATAATTTCCGTGATATCGAAAAGATGGTCCTGCTGCAGATTATCGATCAGGTTTGGAAGAACCATCTCTATGACCTCGATAATGTGAAGAAATATATCCATCTGCGGGCTTATGGGCAGAAGGATCCGAAAATCGAATACCAGAAAGAGACGTTCTCCCTGTTCCAAATCATGCTTGATCGTACGCGTCAGCAGACGTTGGAATACCTTTTCCGTATTCAGGCGCCAAAGCAGCCCCAGGTGCCCTATACGCGCCAGGCAACCGCGCTCCATCCGGATCCGGACGCTCCCGAGGGTGAGGATGTTGGCGGCGACGGCGATACGAATGGAACCGTTTCACCTCCGACGGGGCGTTCAATTCTCCAGCGGGGACCCAACGATCAAGAGCGCCCTGAAATTAAAAAGATCGGCCGGAACGATCCTTGCCCTTGCGGCTCCGGTAAGAAGTACAAGAA
>JBFIEP010000027.1:0-13517 GCA_041603335.1 Elusimicrobiota bacterium
ATCCGAGCCGGGCATTTTCGTCCGGGCATGGAGCTCCATATTGACGAGCGCCTCTTCATACGCATACGCCTCGCCGAGAGAAGACGCATCGGCTTCGCGGACCAACTGGATTTCCCGGAGCATCAGCTCACGCTCGGTCATCTGTTCGAGTTCCTCGCGGCTTAGCTGTTCGCCGACACCGTTTCGGAAAGTGGTTTTAAGTGCGCCGATGTTGAGGCTGGCAGCGGTGAGGCCCGCGCCCGCGGCGGATTTGGCGGTCTCCAGGGTGCCTGCAGAGACGGGTTTAGCGCAAAGGGTAATTAATAGGAAAAGATATAGGGACTTCTTCATTCCACCTCCGGGTCAGACGGCAAGCGAGGAATCTCCTTACCGAAAGCCTGGCACCAGTATACGCGAGAGGACCTGCAAAGAATATAGGCCCTAGGAACTAGGGTTGTCGCTTAACTTCGCTAAAGTTACTTAAGCTGCAGGTGGAGTGAGACCGAAACTTAGGAAAGTTTGTTGCACTACCCATAAGCGGCTTCGTTTTATAATGAATACAAAATCCCGACATCCACGATTTCCCCCCTCTGCGGCATCTGTGCGAAGTCGAATTCCCGCACTCATGTTCTCCAGTCTCATCGCATTGTCTCCCGCCGTTTACAGCGAACCATTCTGCAAAGAAAAAACCGGAAATATCCGCGTGGAATCCATTCCTAGCGGAGCCGACGTCTATATTGACGGGAAGCATGTTGGGGAAACCCCCTTCTCCGGAAAGGCAGACATCGATCAAGAAGAACGGGTCGAACAAAAAAAGCACGGCGTCATTAGGTCGATTGCTGGAGGGGCCTTTTTCGGTGGCCTTGGAGCGGTTATTGGGATCCTGAGCATGAGCCCCATCGACGAAATGGTCGAAGGCGCTAAAAGTGGATCGACCTACGATGAACGTTTCTGCAAGGATAAGGAAACGAAGCATGCAGTGAGCGTCGTAAAATCCAGCATTACATTTATAACGAATATCTCCGGCAAAGACGACTTTCCTACCGTCTCAGCGGATCTCTCGGCCATCGCCTTTAGGCTCGCCAAGGAGGCGCACGAAGCGGGTGAACGCATCAAAGCGCGAGACGCCTTTCTAGTCACCGCTTCTTTCGGAGCGGATGAATCCGAAAAAGCCCGGACATTCGCTCAAGCAATTGACGACGCCATTGCGGCGGAAAAGAAAAGGGAGGATGATCTTCAACGCTCTCTAGAGGCAGGCAGGAAACTTCTAGAACGGGAGGACAGCGCGTCACTAACGAAAGCTGCGGGCGAATTTAAGAAAGCCGCCGAAATCGATCCGGAATCGAAGGCGCGCGAAGAACTCGAAGCCGCTACGGAAAAGCTGCACGACACGTTCTTCCGTAAAGGCATGGCGCACCTGAAAAAACAACGCTACTATCGCGCCGTTATAGCCTTTCGACAAGCCCTCAAACACAGGGACTATCCCAAAACCAGCAAGGCCCTGCGAAGGGCGATTCGAAGTCACAAGGAGTCCGCGCTGCGATGAAACGGTATTTTTATTTGGCAGCCGTTTTGACAGCGCTTTTTCCGACGCTGTGCCTGGCCGACAGCGGTTACGACAACTGGGTACAAGGGAAAGAAAGTCTCCGGGGCGGACACCCCAAAAAAGCGCTCAAACTGCTCGAACATGCCGTACGCAAAGAACCCGAGGATCCGGTTTACCGGAACTGGCTGGGGTCGGTCTACTACGACCTCCAACGGTTTTCCGATGCGGCCGAGCAGCTCAAACACGCCGCAAAACTCGATGCGAACTCCGCCTGGTACTACTACCTCGCGAAAAGCAATCTCGAGATCGCTTGGCAGACGAAAGACATCCCCGATACAGAAGCGTCACGAAGGGCGGCTCTCGCCGCCGCTGAGAAGACCATCGAGTTCGCGAGAAAAATAGAATGGACTGCGGAAATTAGGAAAGCGATGCCGCTGACACGCGACCTAACGAAGCGAAAGGCCTCGATCAACCGACTTAGAGAAAAACGGCAATTCGCCCGGGCAATTATAGAACTCGACGACATCATCGCCCTCTACCCATTTAAGGGAATCGCCAAAGAAAGACGCCTTCTCTCTCTAGCCCTCGAAGAGCATAAAAGCCGACAGGAGCTCCGCAACCTGTTCGTCGCGATCGGTGCTGTGATCGTGTTGGTCGCCGCCCTTCTGGCGTGGCGCCTAGGTCAAAGACGTGGGAGGTATGCGGCCCCTAAACCTTTGCTTCCATAGCGATGTCGAGGAGACCGCGCACGATGCCGGCGGGGTCTTCATTCACGTCGTAGCGGATGGAATCCGAACAGCCGCCTTCTTTGTATTCGACGCGGTTGTCGAAGACCCGCAGCTCACCGGGAGTGTCCTGGATCTTGGGGGATCCGTGCACAAAGTTCCTGATGGGTGCCCGGAAATAGGGCGTAAAAACCTCTTTGGCGCTGTCTTCAGAAACGGCCTGGATGATGAAGGTCTTATCGAGTTTCTGATCGCCCGTCTGGACGTCGGTTCCTTTAAACATACGGAGAAGCTTAAGAATCTTAGCCCCTCGGGACTCGGGATACATTTGCAGTCCGATCCCCAAGGGCTTGCTGAAGTACGCTGTAATCTTGATGCCGTGGTCCATCAGGGTTGAGACCCCGCTTTTCTTTCCTTTCTGCAGCGACACCCCGACGCATTTGTCGACGCGAACCCAGAGACCCTTCATCATGCCGCGAAACTCAGCGTCGCCCTTCTCCGGATTCAGTTCCTGGAGCTCTTTATTCATCGCCTGAATCTCGCCTTTGTCGAAGAAAAATCCTTTGCACTTCTGGCAGTGATCGAGCTCTACATCCGAGCACTCCCACAACATGGTCTTAACCATCGCTTGTTTCGGGCAGCGGGGGCAAGGTCGATCCTTTTGCGCGTTCGGTCCAACGACATGGCTGGCGGCGGCGCTTTCCTCATCGGAAGAAGAGCCCGTGGCGACAATGCCCATCTCGCCTTTTTCCAGCCAGACGCCGCCGCACTTGGAACACTCGTCGGTGACGATGTCCACGTAGGTTTTGCGCTCCAACACACCGTGGCAGCCCGGGCATTTTAGATGTTCCATCCGGCTATTTTACTAACTTCACCGGATTTTGCCGATCCTTTTTTCGGGCGTGCGAACTCCTATTTTTTTGCCGCTTCTTTCTTAGCCGGCGGAAAGAGTTGTTCCGAGGTCAGGGTCGAATCCTGTCCGCTTCCGAGCTTCACTTTATAGATCGTCGTTCCTTTATCTTCCGGATTCTTGCCGGGGACGTAGGTAGGGTCCACCTGGACAACACGATCCTTGGGGTCGAAAAATTTAGCGGCATCCTCATATTTCCGCTCGGAACGCTTAAGGTATTCTTGATGTTTTTGAATGTCTTTTTCTGCGGCCGCTATTTTTCCCTTGTCGGTCAGACTTCCTTTATAAGCGGCCATCTTCCCCAGATACTGCTTAAGATGGGAAATGTTGATCTGCTCTAAAATCATGCTTTTGTGGTTCGTCGCGTTGGGCCCTTCCTCCCACACAGCGGTGAAATAAAGCGCGTGGGCTAGGGGTTTTCGGTTAATGGAAGAAGCGGCCTTCTTGATCGCG
Organism: Elusimicrobiota bacterium; assembly: GCA_041603335.1. Lineage (GTDB taxonomy): Bacteria > Elusimicrobiota > Elusimicrobia > UBA1565 > UBA1565 > UBA1565. Next base: position 3,614 of record JBFIEP010000027.1, read on the forward strand.
ACGGCACGGCCCTTCAATAGGGTCGGGGATTTTAAAGTAAGAGGCGCTAAACCCGCCGGGACGATCGGAGCGGTGGGAGCCCGAAACCTTCGAGGGGCGGGTCCGTTTGCTTGTGCCAGTGCGGGGAAGAGGAGGCTGAGTCCGACGAGGGTGAGGAATTTGTTTGTCATGGTTTAGATCTCCTGATATTTAAGTGTGCTATCAGAAGCCATGATTCGACAGGGCCGGACGGAGGGTCGGATTCAGAGCCAAGGACCTATGATTAGTTGCTTAAGCTGCAGGGGGCGTTCCCCCCTGGCGAACCGAAATTCCATCCATTATATTTATGGGGCATGAGAACAGCGTCCTTGATTCTAATTTCGGCACTTTTCTTGCCGTCTTCCCTATTAGGCCAAGCAACGGTCAAGGGGCGGGAGCGGTTGGCAGCCGATGTGCACCCTAAACTCGCTCTCGAACGTGTAGAGACAAATCAGGCGGAAGTAATGAAGGGGAGGAGTAAAAGCAAAACGATCCGAGCCGAACTCAACGAATGCACGTCAATTTCTTGTCGGATGCAAAAAAAAGAAGATCTCGCCATTCAGGTAGGAAAGAACCAGGGGCTCGAAGAGTCTCTCATCACAGCCGTTGACGACTATACGGAATCAGAAGAGGTCTATTACCAGGCTAATCAATCCTACTATAACGAAAACCGCCTGATTAGAATTAAGAACACCTATGATAACTCGCCCATCCGCCAACGCGTGGCCAGCCGAGGTGAATCTGAAGAAGAAGAAGCGGAAGCGACGACCGGCGATGTAAAGACGTATAAGATCGCCTCCCCTGAGCTCGATGGCGGACGCGAAGTCGACCCCAGGGGACACCGAGCCGAAGAAGGTACTCGCGACCCTGGGATCACGCGCGATCAAGACTCTCAAGAATCCGGAACCCCGATGATCGCCGGCGGCGGCGGAACCGCAACTCCCCGACCCACAGACTCGCGAACTCCTCTGTCGCAGGGACGTCTTCCCTTCGGCGTCATGCGCGAAAGTGAAGCGAGCGCACGAGGGGCCTCCGCTCGTTTTGGAGACACTCGGGAAACGGCGAAAGGGCGGGCGGGCCGTAGAGACGCCAAAAATTTCGCGGCAACCGGAGAACAAGTCCTACGCGGGGGCGATGCGGCCTCTGCCCGCGAGTTTGCCCAAAAGGCGATCAAGGCCGATAAAAAAAATCCCGCTGGTTGGCTCCTAAAGGCAAAGGTTTTTAATGAAATAGCCCCGTCGCAGACGGGCATCAAACGCCGCAGCATGTTTCAAGACGCCGAGCGGGCGGGATTTAAAGCCGCCAACCGCGATCCCAACAATGGCGGGATCTTTCGAGAACTCGCGTTCTCGCAACTGCACCTGGGAAAGAGTAAGGATGCGATCCAAGCCAGCTCACGGGCAATTTTTCTCAATAAAAATGATGCTCAGGCCTATGCCCTTCGTGCCTACGCCTACGAACAGCTCGGCGACCGCAAACGAATGCTGGACAACCTGAGAATTGCAGCGTCGCTCGATCCGGCGCGTTTTCAAGCTCAACTTCAAGATGCGATTGGCGGGAAACAACTTTTCGATCTTAAAGGGGGTAATAACCGCCAACTCCTCGAAGCACTCGTCGCAGAAACCAACGTTGAATACAACGACAACCGTCAAACGGTCGCGTTGGGAACGGGTGTTCTCCTTCTCGGTCTGGGGGCAGCTTTATTGTTATGGCACAGAAAAAATACCGCATCGCCCACAGTCAAGGCTGCACCCGCCGATAGATTATTTGCCGGACGCTTCATGCAAGGCGAAGAGGTCGCCCCGGGAGCGATGGGGCGGCGGTGGAAAGCGCACGATCCCAAACTCCGGCGTGATATTCTTATTGAAGCGATTAATGACTCCCATGAGGGAGCGGGCGGGCGGAAAGAATTGCTTGCGAATACAGTTCAGCTTGCGAAACTATCCCACCCTTATCTTCTTTCTATTTACGAAGTCGTCAATCAACCGAAAGGAATCTATCTCGTCTACGAACAGATTTCGGGAAAATCCCTTAAAAAAAGAATTGAGATTGACGGCCAACTTGAGGTCGCCGAGGCAGTGTCGATTCTCAACTCTCTTTGCGACGCACTGGAACATACCCATGCCGGCGGAGTGGCTCACGGCCGCCTACATCCCGATGACGTCCTCTGTACCGAACAGGGATTTGTAAAACTCCGCAACTTTGACTGCAGGCGCATGTCCTCTGTCGAGACCGATATCGTCGCGCTTGGGAACCTGTTCACAACGCTCACCTCACGGCCGCATCCCGGGAATGTCTCATCGATACAAGAGTTTCGATCGAGTCTCAGCCAAATCGCCGAGGCGCCATAAACTTCTCTGCGTTTGGGATAAAGTTACTTAAGTTGTAGGGGGAGTGACCCCGCAACATTGCTATTCTGATGATCACGATGCGTATTTTTCTTCTTACGATACTGTTTTGGATTACCGCCCCGGGCGCCTGGAGCCTGGAGCCTATTCCGGCAGCGCCCGCAATTGGGCGCATCATCGCTCAAATGCTCGGGGAAGCCCACTACAACCGCCGCCCGATCGATGCGGAAATGTCGAAGCAATTCCTGCGCAACTACATCGAAAGCTACGACTACAGCCATTCCTTCTTCACCCAAGCCGACATCGATGAATTCGAAAACGCCTACGCGACCACATTAGGACAGCGGCTCGAACGCGGGGACCTTCGCGCCGCCGAGCACATTTTCAACCGCTTCATGATACGCCTCAAGCAGCGGCAGGAACAGGTCCGGATTCTGACGTCTTCAACGATGACCTTTACCGAAGAGGAGTCCATGCCCTCCGATTTGCATAAGCAGCCGTGGCCGGCGGATGAAGCGGCAATGGCCGAGCGGTGGCGCTTGACCGTGAAGCATGAACTCTTGCGCGGAAAATTGGACGGACGGGCATCGACAGATACGGTCAAGTCCGTGATCTCGAATTTCGACAGCGTGCTTGAGAACTACAACCAATTAGACGCCAACGACGTTCTGCAAAGATTCTTCTCCGCGCTCTGCCGGGTATACGATCCCCATACCGATTATTTCGCCGCTCCCAACGAAGCAAACTTCGACATCAGCATGCGCTTGATGCTCGTCGGCATCGGGGCGCGGCTGCGCTACGAGAAGGGATACACCAGCATCGTCGAGCTTGTCCCGGGAGGCCCGGCGGCCGTCGACGGCCGTCTCCAGCCCGGCGATAAGATCGAGGCGGTTGCCCAGGGGGATGACGGGGAATTCGTTAACGCTGTGGGCATGAAGATCGACAGCCTCGTTCAAATTATTCGGGGCGAGAAAGGCACCGTTGTGCGCCTGCGCATCATCGCCGCCAGTGCCTTAGACCCCGCCGAGCGCGAGACAATCCGGCTGGTGCGCGATGTCATTCACCTGCGGGACCAGGAAGCCAAGGCCAAGCTTCTCACCCTTTCCCCCCCGGGGGGAGAGGCTAAAAAAGTCGGTGTGATCCGTCTGCCTTCCTTTTATTCCGACATCCGCTCTCCCGACGAGGGAAAGAGTACGACGCGCGATGTCAGAACCTTACTTGAAAGCCTGCAGCGCAAAGGGATGGAAGGCTTGGTGCTGGACCTGCGCGGCAATGGCGGAGGCTCCCTGAAGGAAGCGATTTCATTGACGGGCCTCTTTGCCGGAAACGGTCCGGTCGTCCAGGTCAAAAATACCATGGGGCAGATCCGCCGGCTGGATTCCGAAGAGACGCAGACCGCCTACAACGGCCCCTTGGTTATTTTGACCTCGCGCAATTCGGCGTCCGCTTCTGAAATTCTCGCCGGTGCCCTTCAGGACTACGGCCGCGCGGTTGTCGTCGGGGAAAAGAGCACCTTTGGAAAAGGGACCGTCCAGAGCGTGATCGGCTTGGACCGGTTTATGCCCCCGGCCTTTCGCGACTTTAAATCAGGAGCCGTCCATCTGACGATTCAGATGTTCTACCGCATTTCAGGCGAATCGACGCAAAACCGGGGGGTTATTCCCGACATCGGCCTTCCTTCTATTGCCAATGAGATGGAAATTTCCGAAGCGGCCCTGCCCAATGCCCTTCCCTATCATGAGATCCCCCCCGCGTCCTACGAACTCCGGGGGCAGGTCGCAAAACTGCTGCCTTCCCTTAAGAATGCCTCGGCGGCGCGGGTGTCTGCGTCATACGAATGGGGCTTTCGGCGCGCGGACATCGAACGCTACCGCTCTCATGTGAAGGAAAATTCGGTGTCGCTTAACTTAGAGAAACGGCTTGCCGAGAAAGAAGCTGATAAAAAGAGGGACTTCGACCGCAAGAAGGAGCGCGCTGCGCGCGGGCCGCTCAAACAGGAAGAGCTTGAAATCACGTTGGAGGAATTAGACGGGGTGGTGCCTTCCACAACGACGGTTAAAGAGGCCGGCACTGACACCGACAAACCGAAAGCGCCTCCCGTTCCGGATATGATGCTCGTGGAATCAACGAATATTCTGGCGGATATGATTGCTGCTTCTCAGGCGAATGCTTTTGAGCCTGCTTTACGGCGTTAGGCGAAACCCACCCCCGAATTCTTTTCAACTTCCACCGGGACTGACCACAGTAACAGGTGGCGCGGAAGCGCCGATCGGATTTTCGATGACGCGTGCGGGCACTCGCGGTTTAAAGTGACCGAAACGGAGATACGGCGGCAGGCTGGTTTCAGGGCCGGGGAAGAGGTACAGCCACGTGCCCAGCATTTCGCCCAGAACAGATTTCACGGGAGCGGATCTCCCGGCCTGCGTGTTCCCGCGAGCGCGGGCGGCGGCTCGACTGTGCCCCTGCTGTATCATGGCTCCCAAGAAGAAGAGGTCGGTGCCGAAGTCGGCGGCCTTGGTCCAGGTCTTGGTGTGATCCCCTTCACCGACGGACAAGAAGAATTGTCCGGCATTGTCGACGCCGCTGACCATCCAGGACGAGTAGAGCAGTGACGTCAAAAAGGATTGCGTCCCCACCGTCGCGTTCAGCGCGTAGGGAACGGCAGCGGCAGAGAGATGGGTGGTTCCGGTGCCCGCGACCTTGGCAAGGTTTAAGCTGTTACTGGCCGCGCCCAAACCGAGCGTAGCCCAGATCAAGGGATTCATCATCATCTCACCAACGCTCTCGCCAAAACGCATCGCCGTCCCGGCGGCGGTCAGGCCCGCCTTGGACCAGCCCTCTTCCTCGGCGGCTTTCTCCAAGAGCAGGCGGCCGTAGTTGCCTGCGCCGTAGTTGCCCATGGCACCGACGAGTTCCTCATCACTGTAGGACATTCCGAGAAGGGCTTCGTACTGCCGAAAATCCGAGTTCTGCCGCGTAATCCCGATGGCACGCAGGGAAGCTTCCCGGTTCTTACGCGCCTTATCCTTCACGAGAATCTCCTGAACATCACTCAGACGCGCGACGTATTCGGAGTCATCGAGCATGAGCCTCACGGCCGGATTGTTCGCATAGCCTCCGATGGCGTCGAGGCCGTAGCTCTCGCTTCCGGTCGCCGCGTAGATAAGTTCCTGCCCCCCGGCGACTACGCCGGTGTAAAGGCTCTTACCGACCCAACCCGCGCCGCGCAGGATGTGACCCACGCCCCAGCTCTGGTGCAGACCGGTTCCTATGATGCCCATCGTGGAGGTTCCGGGAATTTCGTTGACGATCCTGTCCTTGTGCTCCCAACCGCGTTTCTGCAGCTTGCCCCACATCTGACGGTAGCGGACCAACTTGACATTCTCCACGCTCTTGGCAGACGTGAAGAAACCGCTTTTCTCCGTACTGAAACTGGAACTCCACTGGTTGTAGCCGCCAGTCCCTAAAAATTCCCGCCAGCGCCGGGGATCGACACGGCCTTTCCCTTCCTTGTCCAGGTGCACCGGACGCTGAACAATCAATGCCGACTGCCGCTTGCCGCGATAAGCCGATGAGCTGCCCCATTGAGCGCTCTCGATCCGGTTCCTTCCGTTCTTGTAGCTGTATATCAGCGCGAACTTCCCTTTTCCATCGATCCGAAGTTGGACTGACGCGACCTGGTCATTATTGAAAGAAGCGGATAACCAACCCTGAAGCGCCCGCGATCGCTTACCGTCCTCGTTCTCCATCCCTAGCGCGGAGACGATCTCCCGAGCCAAGACCCCGGACGCTTTGTCTCGATCCTTACCTTTCGCGGCACCGAGCCGCGCAGACAAATCAACCTGATAGCCCTTAAGTTTCCCGTTGGCACCGGAGACCTTAACGAAGTTCTTGCCAAGGATATCCACGGTAGAGCCGTCCTTTTGCACGACCCGCTTGATCTGGAAACGCCCTTGTTCATCGAGCTCACCGTACTGCGCCTTCCAAGGCGTTTTGCCGGTGGATTTTATCCAAACACCTTTACGCTCGGAAACCGCAGCCGCCGCATCGCCTTGGTGCGCGAAGGGAGCGGGCACCGCACGCGTGCGCATCGAGTAATGGGGCTTGGGATAGTTCCCTGAAGTCTGCGCCCCACGCGTTCCGGAATCGAGCGTCGGTCCAGCATCGGTCCCGATTCCAGAGTCGCCCTGAGACGCACGAAGATTGTCGAAGAACCTGCCCAGTGCACTCGGGGGAAGACGCCCGGCCTCGACAAGGCCGCCGACGATCTTCTGAAAGTTTTTAAGACTGTTTTCGTCGCTCTTATCCCCGGCAAGGACCAACAGCTTAGCGCTCATCCCGGGCACGAGCGCGCCGCCCTTTCCGGAACTCAGCTTTATAAGCCGGTCAAGGATATCGCGGAGCCGATCGACCCGCTCTAAAAGGAAAGTGAGCTCCTTAGGCGGTTCGACTTCCTTAGGAATGCGCTCCCGAAGAACGCTTAGGCGTTCCCGGGCCAGCTCCAAGCGCGCGATCATGGGAAGCTTTTTCTCCTCCTTAGTATCCTTCCCCCGCAGCGCCGAGGTCATCTCTTGAAGGATCATCGCCGCCCGCGGGGAAAATCGTGACCTAGGCCGGACCGCTTCAGCGACCCTAATTTGAGGGGACCGCATCGCGACGGGCTGAATGAAAGGAGTTTCAGCCGCTTGAACAGCAGGCGTCAGCGCCATCGCCGAGGCCAGGATTAGTCGAAGGGCTGAGGGCACCACCGTTCTGCTCATATCCGAATTATGGTGCCTAAGGTCCCACACCCCAAGTGAGATAGGACCCACGCAAACTGGGGGGCATAGGGCCCACATCGCTTGCCTACCTAGGTGAGGGGACTGACCCCGTAACTAAAACTAAAACTAAAATTTCTAAACTAATAGTGGTTCCCTTTGGCGCGCGATGAAAAAGATTAAACTCAACACCGTTGCCTGTGCCCTACTCGCCGCCTTTGGGCCGTCCTTCCCGGCCCGTGCGGACTCTGGGGCGGAACATCCGGCCGAACTGCGCGCTGCCGAGGTTGTAGATCTTTTCTACAACCTCGATTTCAAGCGCGCTTCGGCAGCGACCGCCGAACTGCAGAAGAAATACCCGCACCATCCCGCCGGTTTCTTTTACGAAAGCGTTTCGCTTTATCAGCAGCTGCTGCTGCGCCCCAAGCACCGCGACGCTCTTTTCGCGCGATTCGATACAGCGATCGCGCAGACGCTTAAAACCGCCGACGCCTATAAATCGACTCATCGCGCTACCGGCTTCTATTATTCGGGAGCGGCGCACGGGTTTCGCGCGCGAGCCAAGATTGCCCTCGGCAAACGCATCTCCGCCGTGCGCTCGGCTCGGCGCGGGGCGAAAGCAATGCGCAAAGCCGTGGAACTCGATCCCGGTTTTACCGACGCCCTTCTCGGGATCGGCATGTACAACTACTACCTCGCGCGCGTTCCCACCGCCGTAAAACCGCTAGCGGCCCTCGCGGTCGGGATGTGGGGCAACCGGGAACAGGGACTCAAGCAGCTTCACCGCGTAGCCCGCGACGGCCGCGCCGCGAAAATGGAAGCCCGCTCGGCGTTGGCAGGCATCTACGCATCTAAGAAGGAAGCGAATTACGAAAAATCACTGCCGCTCCTAGAGGAGCTGGAAAATCGCTACCCGCGAAACCCCGTCTACCGACTTCGGAAAATCCTCGTCCTGGAGCGCATGGCACAGTGGAAGGAGGCCTTCGCCGCCGCTGACCCTTCCGGGGAATGGACGCGCGCGATTCCCGATGACTTAAGGCCGACGGTCGAAGCGGTCGCCCTCTACCGCCGCGCCGAGTGCGCGGTCATGATGTCTAACTGGAAGGAAGCTGCGGCGGCACTCAAATTGCTTGAAGGACTGCCCGCACCCGCAGACCTCGGAACCTGGATCTCACGCCGTCTCAAGGAAGTAGAAGCGAAGGACTCTCCCCCGTCAGATAAACTCTGGAGCTTTCGCTGGCCCCTCACAGGCGCGCCGCAATAGAGTCATCGGCAAGTCGGACTTAAGACCCTCCTTCCCCTCGGGCGAAAGGTGACGCCGCTGTCCGGCTTACTTGTCGTCTGTTAAATGCGAATCGTTTTCGTCGCCTTTGGCGACGGTGTTGGTTCCTTTACCGCCGTCGATCACATCGTACCCTTCACCGCCATCAAGCGTATCGTCTCCGGCTTCGCCTTTAAGAACATCGTTGCCCGGGCCGCCATTTAGGGTGTCCTTGCCGCGCCCGCCGTTAAGCGTGTCGCTTCCGGCACCGCCGTTAAGCGTGTCGTCGCCATTCTTCCCTATCAGAAGATCGTCGCCGTCTCCGCCGGTGAGGACATCATTTCCATCTCCGCCGATGAGAATATCGTTGCCGCCCAACCCTGATAGGGTGTCATTGCCGCCGAGGCCCAAAATGCAGTCATTGGACTCGGTGCCGGCGATGGTGTTGTCTCGGTCGGTTCCTATAATGATGTTATAGCCAACCGGACAGTCGCCGATCGTCGCTTGCTTGCTGCTAAGAATCCCGGTTCGGGGTCCCGCACAGGCCGCAGTGAAGGTAACTAGTGCCAACAGCGAAAAAAGGAACTTCGTCGATTGTTGAATTGATTGAATCATGATATGTCCTCTGGGAGTCGTTGTTAACATTTTTGCGGCGCGCCAACGCAGCGGCCGAGTCCGGAGTGCCATTCCTGGCAGGTATAAGGACATGTGATTTTGAATTCCTGGTAAGCCTCAATCTTAAAGGTATCGCGTGCGGAATGCTCCGTACAGACTTCCTTCATTTTGATGAAATTAAACGCACAATTAGTTTTCCACTTCCTCTCCACGTCGTAGTCGGCCTTGCATTCAACTTTGCATATTCCAGGCTTATTAAATTTAATGAAAGCCATATTCTTCATTGGTTTGTTGATTTCGCAAACAGAGCCAGTTTTCGATTTGAATTTGTAAACCACGGGCCACGGCTTACCTGGAGTATCCACGGACCACATCGTGCTGTAATGATTCATCGTGTATGCTCCCGATGTATCGCGGGTTGCCTGCAGGAGGTTGGTGGTCTTGGGTGAACGGGCGGCGGCCTCCCCTTTAGGAGACTTCTCGGCTTTAGACTTCGCTCGGCGTTCTCTAATCATTTCCGCCTTACTTTTCTTCGCGGCGTAAGTTGAGGCAGGCGTGCTGGCTGAGATCAGCGCAAATGCAAAAACCGCTGCGACCAGCGATATCGATGTCTTTTTCATGGAGTCTCCTAAGATTGTGCGACCATTGACTGTAGCACATAGATCTTATTGACGCACATAAACTGGACATAAATGAATCTGAATTCGGACAAACTTCACCTCCTCCAATCCTGGGAACCAGGCTGCGAGAAGTTCCAACCCTGACGAGGCCTGACCAATAACGTTCCTTAAGTTGCATGGGGCCTGACCCCATGAACTATAATCGGGTAATGGAGATCGAAAAGCCTGAAGCTGGGTGGCGTGCGCGCTATCACGAAATTATCTTTGAAGCAGACACCGCGGCGG